>JAQIDB010000120.1 GCA_027858225.1 Candidatus Delongbacteria bacterium | reverse complement strand
AACATTCTGCGTAAATTCTTTTCCTCATAATTGTTACCGTATTGCTCAACCAATTGTCGTGACAGTGTAACGACAATCTGTTTACCGTATTCAGCTCTCTTATTATGAAGTATAAAATCATTAATACGTTTGCCGATTTGCCAGAAAACAAGATTCATTTCTGAGTTCGCATAAACATAAGCTCTTTCCCGGCTTTTTGAGATCAATTCTGAAAGTTCTTCGAAAAGATTCTGTTCGTTCTTCGCGATCTTGTTTTCACTTAGGGTGACATTGTATTTTTCGGTTATTTTCTTTTTTGCCATTAGAATTTCCTATAATCATATATTGTTATGAATATAAGATACCTAAAATTTATTATCAATACCCTAATTTTTTTTGTTAAGCAAGAGGCGATAAAATAAATTCTGCCACTAGCGGTGGCAGAATTATAAGGAAGATAGAAAATCAGTAATTTTCATAAAATATAAAAAGTTAGAAGTTGAATTCAAAATCTTCGTAATCTATTTTCATTTCGTCTAGATAGTTCTTTAAGTTGTATCTTAGTTTATGGTATTTCTTCAAATTCTCATGATTCTCTTTAATTTTACTAAAATTACCAAGTTTTTCATAAGGTGTACCAAAATATGTTTTAGTAATCTTACCGATTCTAACATTATCGGATATTGAATCCTTGGACAAATATCTGAATTCTTTTTCATATTCCCAGTCTTTTGATTTATGAGTTAAAATTTCTTCTACAGAGTCTAGGTCATTGGGGAAAGTAGTAGCATATTCAACTTGTTTTATTTTTGAACAATTATCAACATCAATTTCGATAACAACGCCCATACCTGCATTTGCATAATGACCCCACATTAGTTGATTTTGCAAAGAATCTTTTCCAGAAAAAGAGCAGATTTTATATTCCTGCTTTTGTGAAAAAATATCATCGCTATTTTTGCAAGTAATTTTAAAAACACCTTCATTCATATCATTGAACTTTAAGAAATTACAACAAAAAAATCCATTTTCAATAATATCTTCTATTCTCTCTAATTGTTTGCAGGTACCAAGAGGTCTAAATTTAAACAATTTCATATATCTACCATTTTACCTTTTTAGGAATTACTCATTTAGTAATTTACTTACACTTTCGTATAATGATTTTTTACCCCCAATATTTTTGTATTGTATAATGTCATTATCATTCCCCAAGTTTAATTCAACAAGATTTAATTTAAATTATAAATCATTTCAAGATTTTTATTATTATGTACCAAATAATGAATAAAATTAGCCAAAGAAAGAACAAATAAGTTGAATATAAAAACAAAGTACCTATACCATAATCAAATCCGAAAATCCGAGAAATAAAAAAATACACAACATTTATACCTAAATAGATAACAGGACCTAGCATGAATTTTGAGATGGCATTGCCTTTTATGCTTTTTATCTTTGAATTTTCAATCACAAAATGCTGACCGCCAATATCATTTTTACTTTTGTATTTACCATCCTTTACGGGTTGCATATCAATTAGTACAGAATTATCGTTTTCGTCAATGTAAAGAGTTTTATTGTTATCAAGTGATATTTTTGTGAAAATTCTTTTCTTTTTATTGTAATCCTTTGTCTTATCAGTAAATATTTTATTACATAAATCTTTTTTCTCGGATTTGGTATTTTTTATGTATTTTTCGAAATTATTTTTTTCTTTAAGAAGTTCAACATTGAATTCATCTTGACTCAATAAATCTGCTTCAAAAAGAATTATTAAATCTTTAATATATTTATAAAAAGGTAAAGACAAAAGTGTGTTATTCTGTTCTAATGAAAATTTTGGCATTTTTATCCCTTTTTTAGTTACTTAAGTGTTCTAGTTATCCGAAATCCTAAAAAATAGTTTTTATCATTTGGATAGAGTACTCCTCTTATGTCTGTTGGATTACCAGTTAAAGCAGTTACAAAATCTGGTTTCTTATATTTGTATAAGATATTGCTAAATTCTGGATCATGCCACCAACTACCTCCACGGATTACTCGTCCTTCACCATTCAAAGGACCTTTTGGATTATTCTCTGTGATATTAGGGTAATCTTCTTTCCAATCCCAACACCATTCGTAAACATTACCACTCATATCATATAGGCCAAGTTCATTAGAATTTTTTAAACCAACTGGTTGGGTTGAGCCATTAGAATTACTCGAATTCCATACAACATTATTGGGATTATTTCCGCCGCTATAATCATAACTTTTTGAATAGCGACCACCACGGGCAGCAAATATCCACTCTGCTTCAGTAGGAAGACGATATCCGTTTAATTGGAAATTGCATCTTATATTATCTTTTGAACCTGAGTAGCATTTCTCTAAACCTTCAAGGTGACTGAGTTCATTACAAAACTCGATAGCATCATACCACGAAATGGATTCAACAGGATTTTTTTTCGACTGGAAATGACTTGGATTACTTCCAATTATTGATTTGTACAATTCTTGCATTATTGGGTATTTGCTAATTAGAAAATCACTCAATATTGCTATGTAATTAATGTTACTTCTTAGTTGAAATTGATCTCCTTCAATTGACACCATTTCAACAGAGCTACCAATAGATCGTTTCTTCGATGGAGAAACTTTTGGGAAATTCGGAGTGTTTCGTTTAAATTCACCTCTAATCCTTAATAATTCCTGTTTGAATTCTTCTTGAGATAATATTTCCTTTTCATATAGGTTTACAAGATCATTAACTTTGTTCCAATAAGGCAATGACTTAAGGGCATTGATCTGTTCGGCGTCAAGTTTTTTCATTAATTTATCCCCCTTTTTTATAAATAATTTGTGTTATAGTAATTAAATGTGATTCTTTTTATTCTTTTACAATAGCTTAACAAAAGCCTCTCATTTTAAATAATAAACATTTTGCAGAAAGATAATCCCAAATCTAAGTTTTTCAAAAAACAATAATTACAAATCATTAACTTCCAATAATTAATCTTTTAAGCTCAATAACCCATTCTTTACAATAATCACTATTGCCCACAACGTCTGAAAATACGACATATGTCGTATTTATTTTCAGATCGTGCCTAATTGAAACGGATATACGAATGTCGTATTTATTTTCTGATTAAGGCTAATCAAAACGGATATACGCCATATGTCGTATTTTCTTCCTGTACTTCCAGGTTGTCTAAAGGACTTTTAATCTTATCCATGCCTTTCTTAGTTATATGTGTATAGATCTCTGTTGTCTTTGAACTGCTATGCCCTAATAATTCCTGAATATATCTGAGATCTGTCCCATGTTCGAGCAAATGTGTAGCAAAGCTGTGTCTTAAAGAATGAACTGTAGCTTTTTTCCTGATTCCTGATTTCTTCAACGCTTTATTAAATACATTCTGAATACTTTTTACAGAATATTGTTTTCCTGGGTCTCCTTCAAAAAGATAATCCTTAGGTCTGTATTTAACATAATATTCTCTAAGCATTATCAGTAATTTTTGTGATAGAAGTGTTGTTCTGTCCTTTTTGCCTTTGCCACCCTGGACAATTATTACATTCCTTTTTGAGTCTATATCAGCGATCTTCATATTTACAGCTTCACTGATTCTAAGACCAGCTGAATATATAAGGTATAGAATACTCTTGTGTTTAATATTTTCGATCTGTTCCATTAATTTAATGATCTCATCTTCGCTGAAAACTGTTGGTAGTTTTTGAGGTCTCTTTGCTCTGGGTATGTTGTAGAGTTCCTTTTTTTACCCAGGACTTTCTCATAATAAAATTTTATAGCGTTAATGATCTGATTTTGGTAACCATAAGAAAGACCTTTTAAACTTTCTTTATAAAGGAAGTTTGAAATCTGCTCATTTGTTAGATTATCTATATTTACAGTTTTAAAATGTTCAGTAAAAATCCAGAAACAATGAGTGTAGGATTTTATAGTGTTTTGACTATAATTTTTCAGCTTAAGAAGCTGATTGTATGTTTCTTTTGCTTCGTTGTTCATAACTAACACAAATATGGTTAAATTGAAATATCAATATATATAACTACTTATATTATAGCAAGATAATTTAAGAATTTGATTCTTAAAGAATATTCAAAATACTCTGATATAAAATTGATATTGCAATTTAAGGCTCAAATTTATAATTTTAAACTAATCAAACTGGAGCCTTAAATGAGCAATATAAAAAAGCAAATTCTAATTGGCACTTTATTAGTTTTCCTTTCAGCATTAGTATATACGATCCATTATTTTATATTCAGAGATGCACATCATTTATTTATTTATCTCAAAGGGGATATAGCTTTTGTATTCCTTGAAGTTCTTATGGTTACATTGATCATTGAAAAGATACTGTATGATAGAGAAAAAAAGAAAATGATGAAGAAACTCAATATGGTTATTGGGGCTTTCTTCAGTGAAGTAGGTACGAATATTCTTAAAAGCTTTGCAAAAATAGACAACCATATTCATGATAATATTCTTTATTTTCAAGAGCATTCGAAACCTGATAAATTCAACGAGTTCATTCAAAAATTAAAAGAGAATGAATTTATTGTAGACATCGATAAAATGCAATGGGATATCTTAAAGAAGATGTTGTCAGAGAAAAGGGATTTTATGTTGAGACTTCTTGAGAATCCAAGTTTACTGGAGCACGATAAATTTACTGACGTACTTTGGGCAACTTTTCATTTGACGGAGGAATTAGAATCTAGAGATTCTTTAGATGGGCTTCCGAAGGAGGATTATATGCATCTTGCTGGTGATGTTCATAGAGTTTATAGTAAACTTTCTCCGCAATGGATCGAGTATATGAAACATCTACAGACAGATTATCCACATCTCTTCTCACTGGCTCTAAGATTAAATCCATTTAATCCAGAATCATCTGCGATAGTGAAGGAATAAAAAAAGGGCACAAGATATTGTGCCCATACGAATCTTTCTGTTATTTGAAAAATCTGTCTAGAAGACCTTTGAAAGCTTTACCGTGTCTTGCTTCATCTCTCGCCATCTCATGAACTGAATCATGTATAGCATCCAAACCAAGCTGCTTAGCTTTAGTAGCGATGTCCACTTTACCCTGACAAGCTCCATTCTCAGCCATTACTCTCATTTCAAGGTTCTTTTTAGTGCTGGTAGTTACAACTTCACCAAGCATTTCAGCGAATCTTGCTGCGTGATCTGCTTCTTCATAAGCGATCTTTTTATATGCTTCAGCGATTTCAGGATAACCTTCTCTATCAGCTTGACGACCCATAGCTAGATACATACCGACCTCAGTGCATTCACCCATGAAATTTTGTCTTAATCCTTCTACAATCTCTGCATCAACGCCATCAGCTACAGCAACAACGTGCTCAGCAGCCCAACCCATATCATCTTGCTTCTCATTAAATTTTTCAGCTGGTGCTTGACATTGAGGACATTTTTCTGGTGGGTTTTCGCCTTCGTGAATATAACCACATACGCTACAGATCCAAGTTTTCATTTACTTCTCCTTTTTTTTACAATTTTTACAAATTCCATTAATATTAATAAATTGATTATGTACTTCGAAATCTTTCAGCTCATCTATCTTGTCAGTATCAAGTTGAGTATACATATCGTAAATTGTGTCACATTTATTACAGTGGAAATGAAGATGAGTTGAAAGATCAGCATCATAATGTCTCAGTCCATCATCCATGTTAAGTACCTGTACGACACCTTTCTCCCGGAAAAATTCCATGGTATTATAAATTGTTGCTCTGGATAAAGTGGGTACTTTCTTACCGAGATCATTTAACATCATATCTGCAGTAGGATGATTCTTCTTATTATTTAAATATGAGAATATCACAGCTCTTTGATAAGTTGTTTTTATTCCTTTGTTTTCAAGATATTTGGTTGCTTCTGTCACATTCATTTAGAATAATTCTAAGTTTAGATTAAATCTAATACAAATATAGAGTAAATATAAATCTTTGTCAACAGTTATTATCAATAAAAAAGGGCTGAAATTCAGCCCTTTTTGTAGTTGATAATAGATACTAATATACAGCCCTTATAAAATAAAATCTTTTCTGTTCTGTCTGATCTAGAATTGTGCATGAATTCGTAAAAACTTCTGTTTCGAAAGTCCACGTATGAATTAACGAATAAGGATCATCTGATGAATAAATATTATATGATATAGCTGTAGGAATATCATCCCAAAACATATTTATAATCCCGTTTCCATAAGATCCATCTGTAATAGTAGGAGATTCATAAACCATACTGCTAATAATAATATTTCTTGATGGCCCATCTCCGGTTTCGCAATAATAAGTACCATTAAATAATGAATCAATAGCTATATCAGTTGTGTAAAGCTCTACACTAGTTTCTCCAGAGCATATAGGTGAATCTAGAATAGCACCATCAAAGTACCACTGTAAAGGTTCCGTTGTAAATTCTGAGAACATTGAGAAGTAATGATTTTGAAATGAAGAGTTATTCATTATTAAAATATTTTGATCAGTAGTTCCAACCAGTTTGGTATAATAATTTGTCCATATTCCATTATTGGTAATATTTTTATAAGTATCGATAATAAGAAATGAACCACCGGGATTATCCTGAATCAATCCATTATTTGTAATATTCCCATTGATTGTTAAGGTATATGATGAGCCTGAATAGTTTTGTATAATTCCGTTATTTGCAATTTCACCATACAGTTTTACTCCTGTTCCTATTTGCACAATACCATTTAAAGAACAGTCAGTAATTTCTGTATTCTGAAGATAAGCTGTGTTAGATAAATTTATTTCTGATTCTGAAATTCCTGTAATAACTGCTTCTGTCAGGTAACCATCATCGAGAATCAAATCAAAACCTGATGTAAGATCTAAAGCATTATTATTAAAGTCTACAAATGTATTTACAAAAGTTAAATCTGTACCTGAAATTATAGAAGTTGCATTAAAAACAGAGAAATAGGTTGTATTAAAAACCGCTGAATCGAATAATGATAAAGTTTGAGGTGCTGTTCCTTTAAGATCAAGTCTATAACAATTCCAAGTTGAATTATTTGTTATATCACCATAAGAATCAACAGTTAATGAATAAACAGTGTTATCTTGAATAGAACCATAATTTGTAATATTACCATTGATAGTCAGTACATACGGAGAACTTGAGTAGTTTTGTAAAATACCATAATTAATGACATTCCCATACAAGTTAACACCTGTTCGTATTTCAACTGTACCATTTAAAGAGCAATCAGTAATATCTGAGTAAGAAATATAAGCAGTATTGGATAAATTTATTTCAGAGTCTGAAGTTCCAGTAATTACAGATTCTTCGATATATCCATCGACTAAGACCAGATCAAAACCAGATGTAAGTTCTAAAGTGTTGTCATTAAAATCTAAACTTGTATTTAGAAAACTCAGATCTGTTCCGGAAAGAATAGAGGTTGTATTAAAGTTTGACAGATATGTTGTATTAAAAACTGCAGAGTTAAATAAAGATAAAGTTTGAGGAGTCGTTCCTTTGAGATCAAGTCTATAACAATTCCAAGTTGAATGATTTATCACATCACCGTAAGCATAAACAGTTAATGAAGACCCAGTATTATCCTGTATAGACCCATTGTTTATGATATTACCATTAATTATTAAGGTGTAAGGTGAAGATGAATAGTTTTGCATAATTCCATTATTTATTACATCTCCATAAAATTCGACTCCAGAGGCAATTTCTACAGTACCGTTTAACGAACAGTCCGTTATATTTGTACGTTGAAGATAAGCTGTGTTTGATAAATTTATTTCAGATGTTGATACCCCTGTAATAACTGCGTCGCTAATGTAGCCATCGTTAAGTATCAAGTCATATCCCGCGTTAAGATCCAGATTATAATTGTTGAAATCTACATCTGTAGTGCTAAATTCTATGTCGCCACTAGCAACTAAACCCGCAGGATTAGTAACAAAAAAATCGTCACTTGTTATTGGACTTGATGAATTTATTGTATTTGCAGAACTTCCAATCATTGTAAAACGAGTGCAGCTTATTGTTCCTGAGTTAGTAAGGTCACCATTTAATTCAACACTTAATGTGTATACAACAGGATTATTAACAATGGATCCTTCATTAATAAGATTTCCATTGATCGTTAAAGTCCATGGAGAATTATCAGAATTCATGATAGATCCACCTGGAAGAACATGAACATCTCCATTGATTGTTTTATGATCATAATCAACAATGTAAGTATAGTCGATATCCAACGCAAAAAGATTCAGAACGAATCCTGAAATGATTACAAACAACAATAAAATTCTTCTGGTCATAAAGAACCTCCTAATATTTTTTTCTAATTTATTTTACTCTAAGTGACTAACATAAGGAATAAAACCGTTTTAATCAATTATAAAGTAAATTCTTTTATGCTATTATTATGACAAAAGAGATATTTATTGAAGTATTTCCTTAGTATATTTAAATTCTAATTTAACTTGAGGGACACAAAATGAATACATTAATCATAAATGGTAACCCTGACAAAAATAGCTTTGGAGCTGCTATGGCTGACAGGTATATGAAAGGAGCTCTTGATACAAATAATAATGTCAAATTAATTCATTTGATTGATCTAGATTTTGATCCAATATTAAGATTTGGTTACAAAAAGAAACAGGAACTTGAACCTGATTTAAAAATGGTACAGGATGAAATAAACAATTCTGATCACATCGTTTTCATTTTCCCAACTTGGTGGAGTACTTACCCAGCTATATTCAAAGGATTTATAGATAGAATATTTTTACCAGGCTTTGGTTTTAAATTCAAAAAAGGATCACCAATGCCTGATAAATTATTAAAAGGTAAGTCTGCCCGGGTTATTATTACAATGGATGGTCCTGCACTATTTTACAAATGGTATATGGGAAGTCCTGGGTTAAACTCTTTCAAAAAAGGAGTTCTTGGATTCTGCGGGATAAAACCTGTTAAGACAACTATCTTCTCTTCTATAAAATCAAAGAGTGAAGAAAAATTAAAAGAAATGCTTAATGTTGTTGAAAAATTAGGAAGAAAAGGGGCTTAGCCTCAGTTTTCTTTATTAAAACATAAATCCTACTCCAACACCGGCACCGATCTTGGTAGTTCTTTCCAGCTCAGGATACTCATAAACATCATTGACATAAGTTTTTAGATTATCCTCAAAGAATTTGTAGCCAAGATCAATGTTTAAAACTAATTTTTTATAATAAAATTCAAAACCTAACCCTACTCCAACATTGTAAGAATGATTTATTACCTGAGTTTTATCCGTGAAGGTTTCAGTATCATCATCGAAGTAATAATACCCACCAGCTAGGATATATGTCCTCATTTTTTCACCATTGTAGATGAATCTTTGTAGCTCAAGTCCTATATCATAGTTTATGATAGTTCTTTTTTCATCTTCTTTAGATAGCTCGTAGTAATACACTATTCCCATTCCTTGTAATCGATAGTGCTGAGAAATACATTTACTATAATAAATTCCATAACCTGAGATGTTAGAGGCTTTAGTTCCAATAAAATTACTATAATCTTTGTAATAAAATTCTTTTGAAAATAGTGAAAGTGACAGAAGAAATATTGATAATACAATTGTCACTTTCAAAGATGATATGTATTTTAATTTGCTATGGTTCAATGTTATTTCCTATTAAAATAAGTAAGATAAACCCACTCCCAAACCTAGCTAAAATAGGTATGATAAACCTACTCCCAAACCTAATTGAGTTTTGTTCTCAGTGAAAGGAATCTCCTCATTACCTTCTTTTCCTTCAGTATTATCAAAAACATACCCAAAGTCAAAATTTACAGATAGAGCTTTTTTGACATAAAATTCAAGACTTACACCAATACCACCAACTATCTTATCCTCAGTTAAATTTTCATCGTATATGTAATAATCTTCTTGCTTGTTTTTATTCTCTTCGCGAGAAAAGTAAATACCACCAAGAACACTTACTCGCATACCATCAGTTTTAAAAACATCTCTTTGAAGTTCAAAACCATAGTCATAAAGAATTTCTTTGCTGTCCTCATAATTTGTACTATCCTTATAGCCTTTGGTGTATTCAGAGTAATGAATGAGTCCGGTAAACTTTAATGTATAATTATCAGCGAATCTTCTTTGCATACTTAGACCATATCCTGAGATACCTGAATATCTTATACCTATAGAATTCTTCTTTGTAACAAGTGGATTTTGTTTGGTTATTTCGAGAGGGTATTCTTTAATTACCTGCTCCTGCGCAAACAAAGTTAAACTTCCAAGTAAAAATACAATTATAATAAGTTTCTTCATGGTATACTCCATTTAGATTAAAGATAATATTCACTTTCTCTTTTCGTACTAATTACAAAATAGTACTATGATAATATGGTGTAAGTTCATTGCAATTGCAAGAAATAAAAAAAGCAGGAATGAATCCTGCTTTTACCAAATTATATGTTTTGAACAATTATTTGCCATTCCCTTTCATCATCATACCTGTCATTTCACGATCTTTCATCTGAGTGGTCCATAGCTCATGGTAAAGACCTTTTTTCTCAATAAGATCATGATGATTACCCGATTCAACTATCTTGCCATCATCAAATACTAATATCTTATCAACATTAACAATCGTCGTTAATCTATGGGCAATAATAACAGTTGTTCTATCTTTCATGATTTTATCAATAGCTGCCTGGATTATATTCTCACTAATTGAATCAATAGAAGCTGTTGCTTCATCTAAAATAAGTATCTTAGGATTCTTTAGTAGAGCTCGGGCAATAGATAATCTCTGTCTCTGTCCACCGGAAAGCTTTAATCCCCTTTCACCGACAATAGTTTCATATCCTTCTGGAAGTTCATGGACGAATTCATAGATATTTGCATCGTGACAAGCTTTGTCAACTTCTTCAATCGTGGCATCAAGCTTAGAATATTTTAGATTATTTAAAATCGTATCATTGAACAGAAGTGCATCCTGGAATACAATTGAAATATTCTCTCTGTAGTTATCAAGGTCAATATCCTTAAGATCGTATCCATTAAATTTTATACTTCCACCCTCTGGATCATAAAATCTTAGAACAAGATTGACTATTGTTGATTTCCCAGCACCACTATGACCAACTAAGGCAACAGATTTACCATCTTCAATATCAAAACTTACTCCATTTAAAGCTATCTGATCCTTTCCTTTTTCATATCTAAAAACAACATCTTCGAAACTTAATTGACCTTTAGGATTTTCTACTGTTTTAGGGTTCTCTGAAGTGATCAATTCGTTAGGTGATTCAATATATTCATATATCCTGTCTACAGAAACAAAAGCACTAATAACATAAATTATAGTTCCACTAAGTCCAAAAATTGGTTCAAATAAATTTTCTACCAACATTATAAATGCTAATAAGATTCCTAAAGTAATCTCTCCTGTAGATATCAGTCTTAGACCGTAGACTATGATAACTAGGTAAAACGCATGCCAGAATATTGTAGCAATAACTTCAAACATACGGTTAGTAACACCAAGACTGATATTATCTTTAACATATTCACGACTTTTTGAAGTGTGTCTTGCGGCTTCGTAGTTTTCGTTACCAAAAGCCATTACGATCTTAACGTTCGAAAGGACTTCTTGTAAATAACCTAATAACTTACCCCATTTCTCTGAAACTCTCTTTCTGTATTTCTTGAAGTAATTCATAATGATACTTACAAATATGTACTGTAGCCCTACTAAAACTAGTATTGCAAGTGTCATTTTCCAGCTAAGGTAAAATAGCATACCAAGAGAAAATGTGATCTGAAGAAATGTATTAAGAAGATCAAAAAAGGCATCTGAGGCAAGATATGATACTGAGCCAACATCATTGTTCATTCTTGATGTAATTTCTCCTGAAACTCTCTTCGAGTAGAATATCGGAGTTTGTACTAATAATGAATTGAATAATTTTTCTCTAATATCCTTTCTAATATGGTACTGCAAATGCCATCTGATATATATGTGACCAAGAAAAAGTCCACTTCTTGTCAAATACATAAATGTGATCAATCCAAAAAGTATATTTATTGAGTAAATATCTTTGAAAGGTATTACTTCATCAACACAATATTGAGTTATTACCGGAGGTAAGATAACAAGAAATTGACCTATTACATCAAAGGCACCTAGTCCAAGAATGATCCACTTGTACTTTTTCATGAATTGATAAAGCTTTGGCATTCTTTTAAGCATCTGCTTGTAGCTTATATCGTATTTATCTTTATTTTTGTCTTTTTTCATATTTTAATCTATTTCTCTTCTTCATCGTTTTCTTCGTGGTGATTATGAACTTTTAATTGTTCATCCCATAGTCTTTTGTATTCAGCACCTTTTGAGATCAATTCGTTATGTGTACCTACTTCAATTATTCTACCATTTCCGAAAACGAATATTCTGTCAGCATCTATAACTGTGGAGAGTCTATGAGCAATTATTATTGATGTAGGACCTTGCATAACTGTATTCATTGTCTCCTGGATCATACTTTCAGCTTTACTGTCAAGTGCTGATGTAGCTTCGTCAAATATTACGATCTTAGGATTTCTTAGAATAAGTCTACAGATGGATATTCTCTGTTTTTCACCACCAGAGAAATTTTTACCTTTCTCTTCAACTTTAGTATCCAATCCATCAGGTAATTTAGCTACAAGTTCTTCAAGTAATGACATCTTCACAGCTTTCATGATCTCAGCATCAGAGACTCTTTTTGTCGCACCATAAGCAAGATTATCTCTTAAAGTTGCAACAAACATGTCTGTCTCCTGAAAAACTACTCCTATGTTCTTTCTAAGTAATCTAAGACTATAATTTTTCAAAGGTTTATTATCTATCATGATCTCACCCTTCGTAGGATCATAGAATCTGAAGATCAGGTTAGTGATTGTTGATTTGCCTGATCCTGATTCACCAACGAATGCAACCGTTTCACCGGCTTTTATATGTAGATCGATATCAAATAAAACCTGCTTATTTTCTTCATAAGAGAAATCAACATTATCAAATTTTATATCACCGGTTATCTTGGCTTTCTTAATCGGATTATCGGCCTCTTTCACTTCAGGTTCTTCATCAAGGTAAGCTTTGACCCTCTGGATACCCACAACGCTTTCTTGAAAACGATTTAAGGACATTACCATTCTGAATACTGGAAACATATATTGCTTAGAATACATCCACATTGCTATCAAAGCCCCGATCGTAAGTTTATCTACAATTATTAAATAACTTCCTACCCAAAGAACAACTATCGGTGTCAGATTTCTTATGAACATTGTGGTTGCCCTTAACTGACTTCTTACCGAAGCAACTTTCATTGCTTGATCTATTATCTTGTCAGATTTATAACCATGTATCATTTCTTCATACTTTCTTCTAACAAAAACTTGGATTACTTTGACGAGTGTTACTCTTTCTTGCAAATACCCAATCAGTTTCGATTCTTTTTCTCTAGTGAGAATGATATCTTTATGCATTTGTCTTATAGCAAAGAATACAACTATTGCTTGGATTAAGATCATAATGAACATTGGTGTTGCAAGTATCGGGTTAATATAGAAGATAGCAACAGTCAGGAATAAGAACTTTGATATATTTGTTACAAATGAGACTAATTCATTTGTAAGAATTCCCTGTATAGCTGCAACATCCATATTAAGTCTTTCAAGTATCTCACCACTGTTTCTGTCTGAATAGAATTTCAGTGATAAACTCTGTAAATGTCTAAGAAGGTAATTCCTAATGTCAAAGGATACCATAGATCCCATATAACTCATAATATAGCCGACGATGAAATCTATAAATGCTAGGATAATAACAACCAAAAATATTAAAGCTACCATGAAATTGATCGATTTAAAATCATAATTAGGTAGAAAATCGTCAATAATTACGGTGAAGGTAAAATAGGGTAGAGCGGTACTCAACAAATTATAGAATAGCAGGAACAGCAACAATCCAAATACTGATGTTTTGTATGGTTTTATAAATTTGAGTATATACCATATATCTTTCATTAATTCATGTCCGCATATTTAATTATCCTTTCCCAAAAGAGTTCAATTATAGGGATATCTCTTTCGGTCATTATGATTGCTTCTCCAACAACTCCGGCATGGATAAATCTTCTTCGTCCTCTGTCAAAGAATTCTTTGTTCAGAACTTCTATCTCAACAGGATAAGAAATCACACCATTTTTTTCAGCAGTTTTAAGACCAATTCTTCTAACTTTACCATGAATAAAGTCTTTTCCTCTGAAAGTATCGACATTGAATACAACTTCTTGACCTTCTTTTACTCTGATAATATCTGCACCTACAGCATATCCCACAAAATCAATAAGATCATATGAAACAACATCAGCTATCTGGGAACCGATCTCCAAATAAACATTCAAATGATTATCCAGTTTGTCAGCCAGAAGTTTGCCTGACATTTTTGCCCTTACAATAAGCATTTCTTTTCTACTATTCAAATGAATTAAAGTATTTTGCTCAAGTTCAAGTTCTTTCTGCTTTAGCTTATAATTTAACAAGGAAGAAGCATCTAGTTTTTGAAGTTTTCTAGTAAGTTCATCTATCTGGATCTTAATTGATCTTCTCTCTAGTTTTGTTTGCTCATATAATAATTCAGCTTCTTCAAAATCATCTTTTGAGATGATCTTTTTTGTATAAAGATCCTTTTTATCGTTGTAAATATTTTTGTAATATGTTTCTTCAACTTCTTTTACTTGAAGTTCTTCTTTAAGCTTTGTTACATCGAATGAATTCAGACTTGTATCAAATTCTTTTAATTGAAGGATCTCTTCTAACTCGATTTTATAGATATTTATTCTATTTTGAGAGCTTAATATTTCCATTTCAATATTTTTATTTCTCAAAACTAATATGGTATCATTTTTTTCTACACTTTCATTTTCTGTAGCAAATATTTTCTCAACAAAACCTTCTTCCTCGATAATCACTGGTGAAATATTTCGATAAGTAAAAGTACCTGGGACAATAACTTTTCTGTCAATTTTCATAAGAGACAATAATATTGTAACAATTACCAGAAATATTACCATAATAGCGGCTATTGAAAGTGAGTTTTTAACTGTAATTCTCATAATTTATCCTTATAATCCTAATGTATTCAATTTTTGGTACAATTCTTCGACCGTACCATTTGTATTTATAATATAGTCAGCTTTACTAATATAAGCATCATATTTTATCTGTAATTTAAGTCTGTTTTTAAGTGTTTCAATTGAATCTTTTTCTCTTTTAGCTATTCTTTCAAGAAGAATTGCTTCATCCACTGTAACATAAATCGTTCTATCAAGATGCTTCTCCAGTTCGATCTCAAATATGACAGCACCCTCGATAACTATGTTTTGTTCTTTGTCTAGCAATTTGATCATGTCTTTTTTCAGGTACTCAAAATAGATCTTATTTAATTTCTCGAGTTCTTTCTCTGAACCGAAAACAAGTTCGCCAAGCATTTTTCTATTTATCATTCCATCAGAGATGTATTTATCTCCAAAAGCATCTTTTATCTTTGATAGTATCTCAGGATACTTATTATCCAAAGTCTTGGCATAGAGATCAAGATTGATGATTTTATAACCCTTTTTTAAAAAGTAATCTGAAGCTGTGCTTTTACCGCTTCCTGATCTTCCGCAAATACCTATCTTCATCTTTGTCTCATAGCTTATTAATTACCGAAAAGAAAATACACGAATAAGGTTAGATTTACAAGGTTAAGTTGGTTGAGTTGTGTTTTTGGTGGAATGAAGTGCTTATTTTTTAGTGCGAGCAACGCGAATATAAACAAAACGTGTGCTAATTGCAAATAAAAAGTAAAAAATATTATAATAATTTCATTTTGTTTAAGTCATTACCAACATTACCTTAGGTGAGAATGTTAACAATAATAAAGGAAATTACAATGGAAGCTATAATTTTAAATGGTTTAACGCTTGATCTGGAAAAATATTCAAAAATCGTTTTTGGTGATGAAAAGGTTGT
This sequence comes from Candidatus Delongbacteria bacterium, assembly GCA_027858225.1. Taxonomy (GTDB): domain Bacteria; phylum UBA4055; class UBA4055; order UBA4055; family UBA4055; genus WTAK01. The sequence continues at coordinate 4,224 of JAQIDB010000120.1, read as the reverse complement.
TGTTAGCAAAGATTCGATTAAAAATATTGAGAAGTGCAGAAAGATAATTGAAGATATAGTTGATCATAGTTATGTGAAATATGGTATTAACACAGGCTTTGGAAAGTTCAGTAATGTGGTCATAGATAAGAAAAATACTATTACTCTACAGAAAAATATTATTTTGTCTCATGCTGTAGGGGTCGGAGATCCTTTGAGTATAGAAATTGCGAAAGGAGTTATGCTTCTTAAACTGAACAGCTTTTTACCGGGTAATTCAGGTGTAAGGTATATAGTAGCTGATACTCTGGTTCAAATGATCAATAAAAACGTTATTCCATATATACCTGAGAAAGGATCTGTAGGAGCTTCAGGAGATCTTGCACCTCTTGCTCATATGGCTTTAGTTATGACGGGTCAAGGTAAAGCCTTTTATAATGGCAAACTTATCTCTGGCAAGAAAGCAATGAAAGCAGCAGATATTACTCCATTAGAACTTCAGGAAAAAGAAGGTTTAGCTATCTTAAATGGTACACAGGTAATGACAGCTATAGCAGCTGTTGGACTTGTAAGAATAGAGAATATCCTAAAATGTGCAGATATAACTGGAGCTATGTCACTTGAGGCATTAAGAGGTACTATTTCAGCCTTTGATCTCAGAGTCCAAAATGTTAGACCACACCCGGGACAGAAAAAGACTGCTCAAAATTTCATATCTATGCTTAAAGATAGTAAAATATTGGATTCTCATAAAAAGTGTAACAAAGTTCAAGACGCATACAGTTTAAGATGTATTCCTCAGGTGCATGGTGCTATTAAAGATACTTATGCTCATGTAAATAAAGTAGTCCTGACTGAAATGAATTCTATTACTGATAATCCATTAGTGTTTGAACAAGATAATGATGTGATCTCTGGTGGTAATTTCCATGGTGAGCCTATTGCATTCGTTATGGATTTTATGTCTATTGCTCTGAGTGAACTGGCAAGTATCAGTGAAAGAAGAATTGAATATATGCTTGATCCTGCTACAAATGACGGTCTTCCAGCATTTCTTGTTTCCAAAGGAGGATTGAACTCAGGTCATATGATGACACAAGTTACAGCAGCCTCCCTAGTAAGTGAGAATAAAGTTCTTTCACATCCTGCATCAGTTGATTCTATTCCAACTTCATCGAATAAGGAAGATCATGTAAGTATGGGTACACATGCTGCAAGAAAAATGCTTACTATCCTTGAAAATGTTACAACTGTGATATCAATTGAATTATTATGTGCTGCTCAAGCTCTTGATTATAGAGATCCATCACAATCAGCCAAAGCCATAAAGAACGTTTATGATGAAATAAGAAAAAGTATCTCATTTATGAAGAAGGATAGATTGATTCATACTGATATTATGAAAATGTTAAAGCTTGTAAAAGAGTATAAAATTGTTGAAGCAGCTGAAAAGGTTTCAAAAGAGCTTAAAATATAAGCTGGTTTTGGTAAAGAGACGTTGCGGTAAAGAGACGTAAAGTGTTACGTCTCTACCTTACCTTAAAATCGAAGTCCATTCCTACACCCCAGGTAGCTTGATACCATTTCTGGTTATTTGCTCCGAAAGTTGATCCATATTTATCATTACCTGACATTTCTATGAAAAGGCTTATATATCCTGTGTCTCTTCTCCAGTCAGACCAGCCCATAGTATTTTCCTGATGAGCTCCATATAGATCATCACCTTGACCGTCAAAGAATATTGATATAGCATCAGCATTTCCAGATCCAATTGAAAGGGATTCTGCTTGATAACTGTCATTGCCCTGTAGGTCAAAGAACATTCCACCTGCATAATCATGACCGCAACCTATGGAAACACCTTTGGATTTGTAACTGTCATCACCTTCAAGATCTATCACAGTACCGAAAGCCAGATGAACTCCGGAACCTATAGAGTATTGGTAAGATATATAATTGTCGTTACCTTTGAAATCATAGAGTACTCCGAGTGCGAACCAGTAAGCTCCACCTTGTCCAAAAATATCTGAGATGTAATTGTCATTTCCCTGCTTGTCGAATAGGAATGCCATTCCACCTGCTGCATGGTCTCTGTCACCTATAGAAAAGCCTTGTCCCATTGATATGAAATGGTCGCTATATCTGAGAACATCCACCTGGGTTCCTGATAAAGTATAGTTGTCGTTACCGTTCTCATCTACTAGGACTGAATATCCGCTTACACCTGCAAAAGCCTGAGTTTTTTCCTCTCCGAGATAGACATCATTTCCACCGTTATCCCATAGACATGCATATCCGAATGAAACTGATGCTTGGGAGCTTTTCAAAGATAGATATTTATCATTTCCACCTGCTTCTAGTAATACAGAAAATCCATATTCAGCAAAAGCCAATGAATTATTAGTACAGTCATAGATGTCATCACCTTCACCTTCGTATAGGAATGAAATTCCGTTGAAAGTTGATGCAGGACCATATTCTGAAGAGATATATCTGTCGTTTCCTTTCAAGTCAATAATGTAGCTGAATCTTTGATATTTATTGTTGAATTTGTAAGTGTCATTTCCACCTTGATCAATAATAAGGAAATATTCACCTTCGTAAGTATTATCTCCATCAGAACCAATCGCGATCTTACCAAGTTTAGTGTCTAATTCCATTGGTTCAAGTTTATTGTTTTTACAATATTCTACAAGCCCAAGAAAATTAGAATATGATTTTATTCCTGCTTCAATAATGTACTGCAGTTGAATATCTTTCAAAATTTCTTTGTAGAACTTCTTGCTTGCAGAGGCAGATTTTCTTTCATTCAATCTTGACCTTATCATAACTGAGATATCATCATCTTTCAATTCTTCAAAGTTTTCAGTTTGTGTTTCCTCGGGAACAGGGTTAGATATTTCTGCAATGATCTTTTTTCTATTAGGATACTTTTCCCATGTTTTATCAAAGATATTTACAATATCCTTAACTCTAGAAGTAAATTCGTTCAGGTCGATTGCATTAACTTTATTATCTACTGTAGGCATTGAAAATTCAGTGGCAAGATTATTAAAATCAATATTTGGAAATTCTTTATAATCATCTTTTACTTTCTCAGGAACACTTACTTGCTTCATAGGATCTACAAACATTTCTGCAACAGAAGGGAAGAGGAATAACTCTTTTTCTGTTTTCACTGGAAGGAAGTAATCGTTTTTATCCATATAAAGTTGTTCAAGAGCATTATAAATAATCGAATTATCAGATACCAAATCATCTACGGTCATTAACTTGATTGAATCTTGAGTTGTAGTTTCGATCTTTTTCTCTGATATAAGATCAACTTCTTTATTTTCAATATATTTCTTTTTCAAGAGATCAAGCAATGGTGAATCCATTGATCTAGATATTACTTTGAATCGAGTTCCCAAAGAATCATTCTTCAAATGACTGTCTAAGTAATGTAAAGCAGTATGTGACACAAGTTGTAAACTATCCGTCAACATAGAAACTAGTTCTCTGTCAGCTTGAATAGTATTTATCTTTCCAATAGCTGCGGTAGCATACCACCTGATCTTATAATCATCATCTCTTTTGAAAGGTATGAGATATTTTAAAGAAGCAGGATCTTTTAAGTCCCCTATACCTTTTAAAGCTGATAATTTTACCCAGGTTGAGTCTTCCTGAAGGAATGGAGCTAAAAATTCTAAGCCTTTTTCGTATTTTGATCGACCAAGAAATTCCACAGCTGTTCCAAATGTCTTCTTATCCATAAGTCTGATCTTATCCATCAAATATCGGGATGAATTCTTACTGTCGATCCTGCCAAAAAGATTTCTCATAGCATGATATTCTCGTGGCTGTCGACTACCGACCTGCTCAACGAGGAACGGCATTATTTCTTCACCAAGTTCGATGATCTGCAATCTCGCAGGTTCTACGTATTTCTGATGGTTGTGATACGAAGCTGATGCTTTTATAAATAAAGTATCGTATTTAGATGTTTGATATTGGTTTGCTTGAAGTAATAAGGTGATTGATAGTAATGTAAGAAGTAAATATTTCATAGAATTCCTTTTTTGGATTAAGACTTATTTTACGAAATATTCAAAGAAAAGGCAAAGGTAAAACAATTGTGAATTCTGTAGGGGAAGGCTCCTCAGACTGTGTCATAATTAACAGAATAAATTCTTGCAAAAAGTGTAAAAGATTAATATTTTCTTAGGTATATAGTTAACCTCAAAATCATATATCACATTAGGA
>JAQIDB010000109.1 GCA_027858225.1 Candidatus Delongbacteria bacterium | reverse complement strand
GTTTTGGCTACAAATAATATAACAAACTTAGAGGCTTATTTCAATTTATTTCGTACTTATTTTACCTATATTTCAAGCATTATGACACAGTGAAAATATTTTTTCGGGGGTTTCCAGTTTGATATTTTTATTTAAAATTATTCTATTGATTTGAATGTCCTTATACTTTATATTTCAAAAATAACAAGTAATTCGAAAAATTCATTATATAAGGAGTTGCAAAATGGCTAAGATCGTTCACGAAGCAAATATTAAAGAACTAGAACTTTTCAACAAGGGTAAAGTTCGTGAAATATATTCTTTTCATGAAGATAAATTATTAATCGTAACATCTGACAGGATAAGTGCATTTGATGTTATCATGGACCAAGGCATTCCTGAAAAAGGAAAAGTTTTGACAGAGATAGCAAATTTTTGGTTTGATAAATTTAAACCTATTATTAAAAATCATATAATTTCAACTAATCCTGTGAAAGATTTTCCTGAATTAGAACCTTACTCTGATGTTCTTGAAGGAAGATCTATAGTGGTTCATAAATGTCAACCTTTACCTATCGAAGCTATTGTTAGAGGATATCTTGCAGGTTCCGGTCTTAAAGAATACGGCAAATTTGGAACAGTATGTGGAATAGAATTACCTAACGGATTAGTAAATTCTTCTAAATTACCTGAAGCAATTTTTACTCCATCTACAAAGGCTGAACAAGGTTTTCACGATGAAAATATTTCATTTGAAAAAATGAAAGAGATCATAGATCCTGAACTAGCTGAAAAAGTTAAAAAAATTAGTTTAGAACTATATAAAGCCGGAAATGAATATGCTGCAACAAAAGGAATTATAATTGCTGACACTAAATTCGAATTTGGTATGTTAGGAGATGAGCTTATCTTAATCGATGAAGTTCTAACCCCGGATTCTTCAAGATTCTGGCCAGCCAATGATTATACTGAAGGCAAAAGTCAAAAAAGTTTCGACAAACAATATCTTAGAGATTACTTGCAAAGTTTAGTTGATGAAGGAAAATGGGACAAAAATGCACCTGCTCCGACATTACCTGAAGAAGTTACTGAAACTACAGCTAAAAAATATAATGAAGTTCTAAATAAACTTTTGTAGGTTATAACATATATCGAAGTTCTAAATAAACGTTATAGGTTAAAATATATAATGAAGTTCTAAATAAACTTTATAGGTTAAAAAATATAATGAAGTTCTAAATAAAGTTTGTAGGTTAAATGAAAATTATAAACAAAAAAAATTATTCGATAATCAAGCCTTCAGAAAATCTAATTGAAGAAGCAGCAAAGAATTTTATTCTGGAATGCGAGATTGAGATCGCAAAACACAATACAGATATCTATGTTATCGATCTTGAATCAGTAAAACAAATAGACTCTTCAGTTGTAGCTTTCTTTGTATCTACTTTTTGTGTTAAAAAGAATACTTACTATTGCATCAACACGAACTCTTCTATTTTAGATGTTTTTAAAATGATGCAATTGGACAAATGTATTACACTGATTGAATCTCTTGATGAGATAAAATAACCTATTTCTTTAGCAGTCTATTTAACATTCTAAAGCCGGTTTATCCGGCTTTTTTTGTTTTAAATCTTAATAAATTCCCTTGACAATGATTCAGTGCATCAATAATTTTCAGACTTGAACATTTACAATTTGGGAGAAGTTATGAAAAAGATAGGTATTAGGTACGAAGATAAATTTACTGTAGAGAGAAGAGTCCCTCTTATTCCTGAGCATGTAAAGAAATTAAACCAAGAATTTAGTATAGAATTTAATGTTGAACCTTCTGAAAAGAGGATTTACAAAGACGAAGAATTCATTAAAGCAGGTGCAAATCTTACTGGTGATTTTTCAGATTGTGAACTTATTATCGGTGTAAAAGAGATCGTTGAAAAATGGTTTGAAGATGAGAAAACCTACATCTTCTTTTCACACACTATAAAAGGTCAAGACTATAATATGGGTATTCTTCGTAAAATGATCGAGAAAAAAGTTAATTTAATTGATTACGAAAAAATCGCTGATGAAAATGATAAAAGATTAATTTTCTTTGGTAAATTTGCAGGTCTTGCAGGAATGATCGATACAATCTGGTCTTTAGGTCTTAGGTTAAAACATCAGGGAATAGAAAATCCTTTCACCAAGTTAAATCAATGCTATACTTATAATTCATTAGAAGAAGCAAAAGCTGTCGTTAGAGAGATCGGAGAAGATATTAAAAAGAATGGTCTTCCAAAAGAACTTACTCCTTTCGTAACAGGTTTTACAGGTTACGGGAATGTTTCTATAGGTTCTCAGGAGATATATGATCTACTTCCTGTGAAAGAAATTACTCCAGCTGAATTGATCGAACTTGAAAATAAAACTGATCTACCGAACAACTTACTTTATAAAGTTGTTTTCAAGGAAAAGGATCTTTCAGTTCGTAAGGATGGAACTCCATTTGAATTACAACATTACTATAACAATCCAGCAGATTACAAAAGTGACTTTGAGCAGTATCTTCCAAAAATGTCCGTTCTGATGAACTGTATGTACTGGACAGAAGATTATCCTACAATAGTTACAAAAGATTATCTTGAAAAAAACTACAATAATGATCACAGTCTAAAGATCATTGGTGATATTACTTGTGACGTAAATGGTTCAATTGAATGTACTGAGAAAGGTGCTTTAGTTGAAAATCCTATCTTTGTTTACGATACTAAAAATAATACTATTGAAGACGGCTACAAAGGCGATGGAATTCAAATGATGACGGTTGATATTCTTCCTAGTGAACTTCCTAGGGAGGCTTCAGATTTTTTCAGCAGTGCATTATTGCCTTTCATTCCTCTAATAGCTAAAGCTGACTTCAATGTGCCATTTGAAGAACTTGATATTCCTGCACCGATAAAAAGAGCATTAATACTTCATAAAGGTAAATTCACACCGAAATATAAATATATGAAAGAATTCTTAAAGTAACTTGGATACAAGTTGCTTAAAGAAAAGATAAAGTAACTTGGATACAAGTTGCTTAAAGAAAAGGTAAAATAAGTTAACAACGTTAATAAAACTAATGTGAGAAAAACTAATGAAAAAAGTTTTGATCCTTGGTGGCGGAATGGTATCAAAGCCAATGTTCGAATATCTACTACAAAAAGATATTCAGATTACTGTAGCATCTAATACTCCTGAGAACAGTGAAAAAGTTATTGGAGATAATCCTCTAGGTAAAAGTATTTACCTAGACATTGTTGAAGATAAAGAACTAATGGAAAAATTAATTTCTGAGCATGATCTTACTGTTAGTCTTCTTCCTTATGCTTTCCATGTTGAAGTTGCTAAACTTTGTATTAAACACAAGAAGAATATGGTAACTACATCATACGTTAAACCTGAGATGCACGAGCTTGACCAACAAGCCAAAGATGCTGGAATCATTATTCTTAATGAACTTGGTGTTGACCCTGGTGTTGATCATATGTCTGCTATGAGGATTATTGATCATATTCATGACAAAGGTGGCAAAGTGGAAGAATTTTATTCAATTACTGGAGCTATTGTTGCACCGGAAGTTGAAAAGAATCCGTTTAATTATAAGTTCACATGGGCACCTAAGGGTGTAGTAATGGCTGGAAATAACGATGCTAAATTCTTATGGAAAGGTAAAGAAAAATATGTTCCGACTGAAGATCTTTTTAAAGATCCATTCTCAATAAATTTCCCTGATGTTGGTAAACTTTTTGTTTATCCTAACAGAGATTCATTACCATATATAGATCTTTACGGTATTCCTGAAGCTAAGTCTATTTTCAGAGGTACTTTCCGTTATGACAGATGGTGTGAGAATTTAGATGCAATGAAGAAATGTGACTTGCTTTCTTACGATAAGATGAACCTCAGTGGAAAAAGTTATGCTGATTTGTTGGCAGTTAAGATCGGTGCTGACAACTCAGAAGATATTCGCAATAAAACAGCTAATTTTCTAAATATTTCTGCTGAAAACAGAATACTTGATGCTTTTGAATGGGTTGGCCTTTTCAGTAATGAAAAAATTGGAAAAGAAGAAGATTCACCATTTGAAGTTGTTTCTGATATTATGATAGCAAAAATGATCGTTGGTGAAACTGAAAGAGATATGGTTGCTATGCAGCATACTTTCTTAGCTTCTTGTCCTGATGGAAAAAGAGAAGTTATAAAATCAAGTCTTCTTGATTTTGGATCGCTTCAAACTGACACTTCTATTGCTAGAACAGTTGCACTTCCTGCTGCTGTTGGAGTTAGAATGATACTTGAAGGCAAGATAGTTGTAAAAGGTGTTCATATCCCTGTATTACCTAATATTTACAATCCTATCCTTGATGCTCTGGAAGAGATGGATATTAAGATGGTCGAAGAATACGGTTTACCTGAATCAGAGAATATTAAGTAGAGTCAGTCTGAGCGGAGTCGAAGATTAGACTTACAAAATATAAAAAAGGGCGAAATTATTTTCGTCCTTTTTTATTTAGTGAAAAATTTTGTAAACCACCCTCAAATAAAAATATTCTTGACATATTAGTTAAAAATTGCTATCTTTGTAAAGAAAACAAGACAAAGAGGGTTGAAAAGTATTATAATGACTGGAAAAGAAGACAAAATAACAAGGATATTGAGTGATTCGGAAATACTGAAAAGAATAGGATTATTTATAAAGCAATTCCGTTTGGAGCAAAATAAATCCCAAGTAAAATTGGCAAAAGAAGCAGGCATTAGTCGCACCAGACTAAGTGAATTTGAAAGAGGAAACGGATCAAATACAATTACCTTAATACGACTACTGCGAGCTTTGGATAAACTGAATGTTTTAGAGCCTTTTGAGATTAGGCAGAAGTTAAGCCCGATAAAACTGGCGAAGATGGAGAGATCACAAAGAAAAAGAGCATCTAAACAAAAAATCACAAAGAAAAAAAATAAATCTGACTGGTAATGATAACAACAGCTTATATAAATATATGGAATGAACGAGTAGGAGCTATTGCTTGGGATAGTGAAACAGGATTAGCATCTTTTGAATTTGCACCTTCCTTTTTGAAAAACAATATAGACCTTGCACCGATAAAAATGTCTATCGATGAAGCCAAAGGTAGAATATTTACTTTTCCGGAACTGGTAAACAATGAAACATTTAAAGGATTACCCGGGTTGTTGGCGGATATACTTCCTGATAAATATGGAAATGCTTTAATTAACACGTGGCTAATAAGGCAAGGTCGTCTGACGAATAGTTTAAACCCTGTAGAGATGTTATGTTTTATTGGTACCAGAGGTATGGGAGCTATAGAAATTGAGCCGGAATATCCCAAATCAGCTGCGAAAGCATCTAAAATTGAAATTGATAATTTGATAAAAATTGCTGAAAAAATTCTTTCCGGTCGTAAAAGTTTTAGTACCAAAGTATCTAAGAACGAAGAAAAGGCAATTGTTGATATATTAAAAATTGGTACATCTGCCGGAGGTGCCAGAGCAAAAGCTATTATTGCGTATAATCTAAAAACCGGTGAAGTGAGAAGCGGTCAAACTAATGCTCCAAAAGGATTTTCTCATTGGCTGATAAAATTTGACGGAGTTACAGATAAACAATTTGGGGAATCGAGTGGTTATGGTCGAGTAGAAATGGCTTATTATCACATGGCTCTAGATTGTGGAATTGAAATGACTGAATGCCAGCTATTTGAAGAAAATGGTAGAGCACATTTTATGACTAAAAGATTTGACAGAAAATCAAATAATGAGAAATTACATGTTCAGACTTTTTGTGCTATACAGCATTACGATTTTAATGATGTAGGTATATACAGTTATGAACAATTATTTGAAACAATGCGATTATTGGGACTTCCTTATCCACAGGCTGAGCAATTATATATAAGAATGGTATTTAATGTGATGGGTAGAAATTGTGATGACCATACTAAGAATTTCGCATTTATCATGGATAATTCAGGAAATTGGAAACTTTCACCTGCGTACGATCTGTGCCACGCTTATCGTCCCGATAGTGATTGGGTTAGCCAACATTCTTTGAGCATTAATGGTAAGCGGCAAAATATTACTAAATCTGATTTATTAGAAGTTGCCAAGCAAATGAATATTAAGAAAGCAAAAAATATTATTCAACAAATTTCTTCAGTAGTCAGTAATTGGAATGAGTATGCAAACAAAGTAAAAGTAGAAAAGTTGTTAACAGATGCAATAGAAAATACATTAATGATATTTTAAAATTTCCACAGGAGATAAAGCAATATGCCAATTAAAAAAAACACAAACATTGATATTCTTGTTACAGAATTTAACGAAAAAGGTGAAGCTATTTCATATCATGATAAAATTAAAATTATCACGAACGGTCTTCTCCCAGATGAAAAAGCAACAGTTAAAATAATCAAACCGGGAATAAATGTTGGATTTGCAAAAGTTGTAGAGATTACAAAAGAAAATAAATCAAGGGTTACTCCAAAATGTGAAAATGTTTCTTGTACCGGTTGTACCTTATTGAATGCTGAATACTCATATCAGCTTGAAATTAAAAAAAATCTCCTAGCTGGTTTGTATGGTAGAGAAATGCAATTTAATAGAGGGATAAACATTATCGATTCTGACCAATATGCTTATCGCAATAAAGTTGTGCTTCCAATAGGCAAAAGGAACGATGAGATCATAATTGGAATTTATAGAAGAAATTCACATGACATCATTGATTACAAATCCGATTGTGTCGTTCTAAATAAGAGAATGAACGAGATAATATTCAAGATTAAAGGTCTTCTTAATCATATTACAGATACTGATATACTTGAGCATCTTTTTATTCGTGGAGAAAAAGACGGATATCAAGTGGGTTTAATTGTTAAAGAAACTCCAACCCAGATTAAAAATATTCTTAATGATCTTTACAAAAACAATGCGGATATCACATCTGTCTTCTACTCGATCAGTTCAAAAACAAACTCTGTGGTTATTAAAGATCCGGTTTTTTTAAATGGTGATAAATTCGTTAAACTATCTACTTCTAAAGGAAGCTACAAAGTATCCCCATCAGCATTCTTCCAGGCTAATATTCCTACACTCAATAAGATTCTTGATAATATTAGTGAAATCATTTCAAAAACCGAACCAAAAAGAATTCTAGATTTATATTCAGGTTGCGGAGTTCTTTCAGACATCTCAGGAATTGATAGAACATGTGCAGAAATAAATTCCTCAGCTTTCGAATTCATTGAAGATACTAAATCAAAATTCATCACAGCTGACATTGCGGGATTATCTGAAGAGATTGGAGATGGTGGATATGATATGATAATCGTAGATCCACCAAGAAAAGGTATCGATAAAACTTCAATTGATGCAATTAATAAATCAAATGCTGAAACGATCATTTATCTTGCTTGTGATCCGAAAAACCAGAAACGTGACATAGATTTACTTACGAATTACGAACTTGTGGATTTGAAAGGGTATGATATGTTCCCAAATACAATGCACATTGAAACTCTTGCAGTTTTAAAAAGAAAATAATTATTATGTAGGGGCTTAATAGAAGTTATAAGTCAACATTCCTCGAAACTCATGATTAAATACCTGAACATCCGGGAATGAAAAATATCTACCTTCCCTATCGTAAAAGACATACGAAGCTGCCAGACCAATACCTTTAAAGATATTCTTCTGTATCTCAAATCTACCTACACCGACAGACTCAACACCTTCTGCTCCAGATATCGTCCTAATCCAAAATCTGTCAATTTTTATTGAGATCTTTGCAAAATTATCTTTATAGAAATAGAATCCCGTTTTTATAATTGCTCCGGGACCTAAATTATAGTCTCTTTCAACTTTAACGTAATATTCTGTACTTGCTCCACCTAAAGCGATCAATCCTACCTGGTGATAGTGTAGAAAATGCCAATCCTTAAAGAATACTCTTTCAGCCATGAACTCGATTCCAAAACTGCTTGCTGCGATCTTATAGGTCTGACTTGTTAAATAATCAAAATTTTGAATTAAACCAAAAATACTATGAGCATTCTTTTCTGAACGAAGATTCTTCTTCCAGATCAATCCCTTTCCCATTACATTTCCGACAATATCTTTCCTAAATGAAAACCCTAAATTTAAAGAAAAGCTATCGAAAGGCTTTTTTGAAGTGAATGGATCACCATAAACCATTTTAAAATTGTAGTCTGCAAATGGTACAGTTGTTGTGGAATCTGCTTTTTCTTCATCAATTCCTTTTGAATGTAAAAGAGAGTATATTTGTTTTTCCGATGAAATTTCGAATTTGATTTTATTTTTTATAGTGTTTTTATCTTTGGAACTTATCGTAAACATACTACCATGAATTAAACGATGTACACCTTTCATAGGATTGATAATAAATGCACCTGCTTCTCTGGCAAATCTAATCATTCCAACAGAAGAGTTATCTAAAACTTTATTTGATAATCTAGCCGTAATCTCTCCGAGCATAGCTCCACCAAGGGTTGTAGTTATCAAGTCATTTATCGCAGGTCTCTCGTTTTCCATAAAATATTCCCATTGCATGCTGCCAAATGCAGTAAATACAAGACTTTCAAAATAATTATGTCCATATTGTCGAGCTATTGTATAATAAAGTTTTCCTTGATAAGGATGACCAATTTGGTTTACAGTAAAATTATCTGCATCCCATACCCATGGATTCAGTAAATTAGTTTCAATAGTTTTAAAACTGATCTTACCATAGTCAACATCCCTGATATATCTGTTAGTTGCTGCAATTCCACAGTTTAACGCAAATATTTGACCTATTGGTTTAAGATAGTTCTTCGTCTGAGATTCTTCTGACGTTACAAGTTGCCCATCAACGATAAATGTTAAAATCAAAATAGAAATTATTATTAGTTTAGTAAATTGACTTTTATACATGCATTTTCCAGGTTTTTTTAGAAATTTTACTTAATTGCTCTTTATATTTTTTAATATATGTGTTGGCAGCAAATTCATATCCCAATTTGAAATCTTTCTCAAAAAATTTACTTATACTATCGTTATGAATAAATTCCTGCAATAGTACGATATTTGGTTTTTTATTTAAAATAATCGTTTTAAATTCATCTTTGCTGTCAGTTTCATTATTTTCTTTGTAAACATTCCAGCATAACAA
>JAQIDB010000086.1 GCA_027858225.1 Candidatus Delongbacteria bacterium | reverse complement strand
TTTAATACTATTTCAGCATATAAAGAGAATGCCGCATTGATGCATTACTCTCCTGAGAAAAAGACACAAGCTACGATCAAACCTGAAGGATTTCTATTGGTTGACACGGGTGGAAATTACTATGAAGGTACGACTGATACTACAAGGACATACGCACTCGGTAAGCTTTCGAACGAAGAGAAGAAAGATTATACTTTAGTACTCAAAGGACATATCAACCTTGCAAGATCATTATTTCTAAAAGGAACTACTGGACATGCACTTGATGTACTAGCCAGACAACCTATATGGAATGATCTATATGATTACAAGTGTGGAACCGGTCATGGTGTTGGTGCATTCTTGAATGTTCATGAGGGACCTCAAAACTTTAGTCCTAGACCTTCAAGTGTAAGCTTGCAACCCGGAATGATCACGACTAATGAACCTGGAATATATAAGAAAGATAAGCATGGTATCAGAATTGAGAATATGTATCTGACAAAATCTGTTAAAGAAACTTCATCCGGAGAATTCTATGGACATGAGAGTCTTACTTATGTTCCTTTTGATATGAAACCTATCGTTATGTCACTGATGGATAAAGCAGAGATAGAATGGATCAATCAATATCATACGATGGTATATAAAATTTTAGAGAAGCATCTAACGAAAGAAGAATGTACCTGGTTAAAGAAAAAAACAAAGAAGATTTAACCGTAGAGATCACTGAGATATTCGTAATGGTTTAATATCCTGACGGGATATAACACCAATAACCACAGGTTTCAACCTGTGGTTAAAAATGGATCCCCGGATCAAGTCCGAGGATGACAGAAGAGAAATAAAATGAATACAGTACTATTATGTTTAATATTGGGTGGTGTACTAGGCTACATCATCAGAGAGAAGAAGAATTTTCTCAAGCACCTTGATAAGATCACATTCATCTCAGTTTTGGCTTTGTTATTTTTGCTTGGATTTTCCGTCGGAAGAAATCCTGTGATAATCAGGAATTTGCATAATATCGGATTACAAGCATTAATACTCAGTGTTGCAGCTGTACTTGGATCAGCTATAGTTTCATTCGTAGTTTATAAATTATTTTTCAAGGATATCAAAGCTGATGAAAAGTAGCATTATTATTGTAATATTTTTTGCATTAGGTATACTATTAGGATATTTGATCGATGAAAGTATTTTCTATGTAAGTGATGATCTAAGTACTTATGCTTTGCATTTTCTACTGTTTCTCATTGGAATAAGCATAGGTTGTGATCTGAAAGTGTTCAGAATAATCAAGAAATTACATTATAGAATTTTATTTGTACCACTAGCTGTAATAATTGGAACTTTGCTTGGAGTTGCAGCAGTTTCAGTGCTGTTCGAGGATATAACTTTGAATGAATGTTTGGCAATTGGATCAGGATTCGGTTATTATAGTCTCTCAAGTATATATATTACAAAGGTCAGTGGGGAAGTGTTGGGTGTTGTTGCTTTGCTTTCAAATATAATCAGAGAGATAATCACTTTAGTAGCTTCACCATTACTGGTCAAGTATTTTGGAAAGCTTGCACCGATAGCATCAGGTGGTGCAACATCAATGGATACTACACTACCAATAATTACCCGATATTCAGGAAAGGAGTTCGCTGTGATCTCCGTATTCAGTGGAACAGTGCTCACGATCATAGTACCATTCATGGTTACGATGTTTCTGTAGGAGTCACACAAAAAAGAGACGCTCGTGTAGAGCGTCTATACGAAAACGTTAGAGGAAAATAACATGAAAGAGAAAGCATCCCCGATAAATACGATATGGTTAGCTATGATTCTGATCTCAGTGGTCGTAGCAGCTTATACAGGTCATATGGAAGATATTACGAAAGCAAGTTTTGACTCTGCAAAATCCGCTGTAACACTTGCGATAGGTTTGATCGGAGCAATGGCTTTATGGCTCGGATTGATGAAGATCCTTGAAGCTGCAGGTGCATTAAATTTTATTTCTAAACTTATTTATCCATTGATGAAACGATTATTTCCTCATATTCCTGAGGGGCACGCTGCTTTATCTGCAATTATTATGAATGTTTCAGCAAATATGCTTGGACTTGGAAATGCAGCGACTCCTATCGGTATTAAAGCTATGAAAGAACTTGATGAGATAAATCCCAAAAAGGGTACAGCTACCGATTCAATGGTTCTTTTTCTTGCGATAAATACTTCAAGTATTACGATTCTTCCTCTAGGCGTAATTACAGTTAGAGCCGTAGCAGGTGCAGATTCTCCTGCCAATATTATTATTCCTGCGATACTTGCAACATTGGTATCAACTATTACTGCTATATTTGCGTGTAAATTCTTTTCAGATAAGTCTAACGTTGAAAATATAAAAGAGATCTCTACAAAAAAAACTTCAGAAGAAAAGACAGATGAATATAAAGCTCCTGTTCTCAAGATAATTATATTCATTCTATTTGCTGCTTTGATCGCAACTTCGATAGCGATAAACATGTATCAGGTAGAAAAAATAACGTTTGATGTTTTCTTTAAAGGATTCTCGAACTGGCTTGTTCCTCTTCTGATAGCTGTATTTCTTCTTGTTGGATATTTTAAGAATGTTAAAGTATATGAAGTGCTTACTGAAGGTGCAAAAGAAGGCTTTAATACCACTGTTAGGATAATTCCTTTCATGGTTGCAATATTTGTTGCTATCGGTATGTTTAGATCGTCAGGTGCATTGGATATTTTCGCATTGATATTAAGTCCGTTAACTGATTTTATAGGTATGCCTGCGGATGTTCTTCCTTTAGCTGTTATAAGACCACTTTCAGGTAGTGGATCATTTGGGATTATGGCAGAAATAGTAAATAATGATCCTAATAGTTTTTCTGCTTATCTGGCTTCAATTATGCAGGGATCAACAGAAACTACTTTCTATGTTGTAGCAGTATATTTTGGTGCTGTTGGAATAGTCAAAACAAGGCACGTTATCAAAGCAGCATTGCTGGCTGATTTCGCTGGGATAGCAGCTTCGCTCATCTTTGCAAAGATATTCTTTGAGATGTAATAAACGTATTGCTTAAGGATATTATTTTAGCTACTTTAATTGTATGAAATTAACTTAAATAATTTATAAGATGGAGAAATTATGAAAAAGATGATCGTAGCTGTTTTATTATGCATGTTAATTGGAACAGCTTTTACTCAGGAGGTACCGGAATCAAAAGGAGATAGTGAATATATTGGTGAAATAATTCTATTTGCGGGGACATTTGCTCCTTCAAACTTTATGGATTGTGATGGACGACTTTTAAGTATTCAAGTATACACTACACTTTTTTCTGTGATCGGAACACAGTTTGGTGGAGATGGTATTAATACATTTGCATTGCCTGACTTAAGGGGAAGAGCACCAATAGGATATGGTGATGGACCTTCTACATCAGCAAATTATATGGGGCAGCAAGGTGGATATGAGACTGTGGCTTTAAATTCTACTCAGATACCTTCACATTCACATTCAGGAACGGTCAATTCAACAGGTACAATTATGGTTGATTCTGGTACTGCAAATGATGATTCTCCGAGTGGAAATAGTTTTTCGAGAGCAGAAATTGATGTTTATTCTACAAATCCTGGGACAGCACAAATGCTCAATGGGGTTGTTGAAACAAATGGATCTTTTACAACTGATGCTTCAGGTAGTGGTGCTTCTCATATGAATATGCAACCTTATTTAACGATCAGGTATTGTATTTGTGTAAATGGCTTATACCCTCCAAGAAGTAAAGAAGAGAAAAAGTAAAACTAAATTTAAGGAACATTATGAAAAGTATAATTTATTTTATAATATTTACATTTTCTATTCCGTTCTATGCTCAAACAATACTCACTGTTGATTTTGAAATAGCAGATCAGAACTATTCCTTGACTAACGGTGGTGTTTTTTCTTCAGAGGATTACATAGTTCGTAGTTATAATGGAGATTCTTCTGCTGATCATATGAATTTTGGTGATATTCAGGGTACATATTTTCTTTGCGGAAGAGATATACATGGTCAGATAGGTATAGATTTGTCCGCTACACTAAACATTACTGACATAAATGTTGCAGGATTAGATACTATAGATGTTACATTAAGCATTGGAGCAAGAACTGCAAATGAGTATGAATCAATCGCAAGTAATTTTGGAAGTGATTATATTTACGGAGAGTATAGTTTTAATGGCAGTGACTGGACTAAATTTACACAGTTTACAGGGAATAACTCTTCAGCTGAAGGAATACTTTCAGAAGATACGGACTTAAACGGTATAGGTGATGGGGATTTGATAAATGAAAGTCTAAAAGATTTTACGTATTCAATACCTGTTGCTGGAAATACTTTGAAACTTAGATTTAATATTTATAACAGCAGTAGTCAGGAAGTTTTTGCAATTGATAACATTGTTGTTTCAGGTGGGATTCCTTTAACTGTTCCACAAAATTTGATGACTGTTTCTGCAACTTCTTCACAGTGTAATTTAGAATGGGATATCGTTGCAGGAATTTCATTATATCACATCTACAGATCAGATGATCCTTATGGAACTTTTACAGATATTGGTACTTCAGCAGTTAATAGTTATCAAGATACAGGAGTCTCTGCTGGAAATAAATATTTCTACTATGTAACAGCAGATAAATAAAGAGTAATCATTGGCAAATAAGAATACAATTAAAGACGCAATTTAATGCGTCTTTTTCTTTTGAAATAATAAATATCATTGCAAATAAGCCTAAATTATGTTAATTTGAATATAAGAAGAAAATTATTTTACAGGAGGATATCATGAATATTGAAATGTTGACAAGATTCTTCATGTGGTGCTCAATTATCAACGGAGGGTTGCTAACTTTATGGTCGTTAGTTTTCTGGTTTGCTCCTAAGTTAGTTTATAAAACTCAGAGCAAATTATTTCCTATACCTGAAGAACAGTTTACGGTTGTATTCTATAAATTCATCGGTTACTTCAAAATGCTTTTCCTTTTCTTTAACCTTGTACCATACATTGTCCTTCTAATTATAAAATAGAGTGCTTAACAAAGAAAGTATTCCTAAAAAGAACCAATTAAAAATGGTTCTTTTTTTTTATTTCAATTATTAGCTAAAACTTCAATAATTCAATATTTCCGAGAAAGAAAATAGTGTAATAAAAATAGTAAAATCGTACTATTAATATTTGAATTGTGACAATTTTAGACTGTAGAATATCTGAGATTAGCTTGGCATGGATATTGCAATTGATAATGTGTAAGTGTTCGATGTGTAATGAATAATAAATGAAGGAGATATTATGAAAACGATTATAATCTATAAAGGTGATGTAGGAGTAATTTCTGTAACGGGAAGATTAGATGCCTCAAACACTACTACTTTTAAAGAAGAATTTCTGAAATGGTTAAATGAAACAAATGAATTTGTTCTTGATCTATCCCGGTTGGAATTTATAGATAGTACCGGACTTGGAGGTATAGTTGCATGTATGAAATATGCCTCAGAGAAAGATGGTGATTTGAAAATAGCCTGCTTACAATCAAAACCAAGAATGGTATTTGAAATTACAAGAGCTAATAAAATATTCGATATATATGATGACGTAGCAACAGCTGTAGAATCATATGGAAGCTAATAAGGGATAATTATGAAATGTTTAATAAATTGCACTTGTGAAAACTCTAATTGGGTTGATAGATACTTTAAGGATATTCATCCCTATCTACTAAAGTTTTGTAATAAACCTTTACTTGAGTATTACATTGATTTTTGTAAACTAAATAAAATAAAAGCAATAAGAGTTGTCTCTGATCATAAGTTGAATGAAATTGAAGAATATTTTGGAAATGGGATAAGTTGGGGAGTATTAATAACTTATTCAGTTTCAAAACCGGAAGATCCAATTGAAAATATCATTAGTAAGAATAAAAAATTCATAGATAATGATGATCTTATGGTTATAAGTGATATGATATTTATCGACTATGATGCAAAAGGTTACAAACCCGCTGTGATTAAAAAAGGTGAAATGATACTTTCAGAAACTTCCCATGGAAAGTTGATGTTTATTCATAAAGATGCTGTCTACTCAGACAATACTTTCATAGAAAATACTGATATCAAACTAGTGCAAATACTTTCTGTTAATGATTATTGGAATTTATCTATGGATAATATTACAATTGATAAAAGCAGCTATTTCGGTGAAAATGTGATTTTGAAAGAAGATGTTGAGATTGAAAATAATTCCATTATTGGAGATAATGTAATAATAGATAGTTATACTCATATAAATAACTCGATAGTGTATGATAATACTTATGTAGGTTCTGGATTGACACTAGATAAGAAAATTCTATATAGGAACACGCTTATTGATCCTGAAAGTGGACAGAGATTAGAAGTGGATGATGATATTTTAGCTTCAGAGATCATCAATAAATCAAACTATGATAGGAATTATAAACTAATCCACAAGTTCTTTGCTGTGATTTTGATAGCTATGATGTTAATACCATATGTTATTTTAAGGGTGTTATTATTTGTTTTTGGAGATCTGTATAAAGTTGAGCATGAATCCTTTATTACTAAGGAAAAGAAGTTATTTACTTATTATTCTTATAGAGTGGACAATCCAAATCTAATAGAATCACTCTTTTTTAAACTTTCTTTAGATAAATTTCATTTATTGTTTGAGGTACTCAAAGGAAATTTATATTTAAGTGGGAATAGTATTCTTGGAAAAAATTTGATAGGGAGGAGATTACTAAGGGATATGAAAGTTTATCATCCTAGTGTTTTTTCATATATAATTTCTCTCAAAATTGAAGATGAAATAATTGGATCAATTAGTGAGCTATATTATTCAAGTAATTTCTCAATCTGGGTTGATCTCAAAATAATAGTAAAATGTCTGTTTATAAATCTTTTTAGAAAAATTACTTAAAAATTGATATATTACGGACATATTATTTCGTTATTATGCTAAAGGTTGAAATTATGGTTAGAGTATATTTTATGTGGGAAGCAGGTGGGGATCTTAAGGAATTCATAAGGTCGGGACTTCAGTATATTGAATCAAAATTGTATTTCAAAGATGAGCTGAATGAAGTCGAAATTGATAATGTCATTTCTGAAATGGATATTCTTGTAGGGTGGAGACCATCTGAGAAATTGTTGAAAAAAGCAAAGAATCTATCTCTCTTCATTAATCCTGGTGCAGGTGTTCAACACTTGAAAATTTTCAAGGATATTTTTAAAGAACAGAATATCACAGTTATTAATGGTCATGGAAATGCTTACTTCACTGCTCAGCATACAGTAGCAATCCTTCTTTCACTGATGAATAAAGTTAATTTTCATCACAATGCTATGGTTGACGGTAAATGGAGATTGGGAGACAGCGAAGCAGCTTCAATCCCTCTAAGAGATAGAAAGATAGGTTTTCTAGGTTACGGTCATGTGAATAGTCTTGTACATAAATTTTTATCAGGTTTTGACGTTGAATTTTCGGTACTCAAAAGAACAGAGAATAGAAGATACGAATATCCTACTTCGACAACAGAATATAAATCTGAAAATATGGATATTTTTCTTAAAAATATAGATATTTTGATCATTGCAATACCTCTTACAGATCAAACTACTGATCTAATAGGTCAAAAAGAGCTTGATTTGCTTGGCAAGGATGGAATTGTGGTGAATGTTGGTCGTGGTCCGATTGTCAATGAAAAAGCCCTTTATGAAGCTTTAAAAGAAAATCAGATAACATCCTCAGCAATTGATGTCTGGTATGATTATCAATGCGAAGCTAATGCAGAAGGGAAGAGGTATCCGTTCAATTATCCATTCAATGAACTCGACAACGTTTTACTTTCACCTCACAGAGCAGCATCTCCTTTCAGTGATCTCAAAAGATGGAATGAAGTGGTCGATAATATAAAAAGGTTCTCCCTGAGAAGAACCGATTTTTTAAATATTGTTAATTTGGATGAAGGTTATTAAAATTCTATAATGAATCCAAAGACGGCGTAATTTATAAGTGAAAAAGTATAAACCTCATCATTATCTGCACCACCTTCAAGGATTCTGTATCCAAGTTTAAATTTGTACTTGTCAGAAATATTATAAGTTAAAGCTGTCAAAACATCTTCAGCTCTTCCTTGAGGTGCCGCCAGAGCATCACCTTCGATCAATAAAGAAAGCTTATCAGTAAATCTGTAATCAAACCAGAAGTTCAAGATAGGTACAAATCCAATATTCTTTTTACTTGGACTTACAATACCATTATCAAGATAGATATAGGCATCTCTTATTTTTGCTGTAAATCCAATCCCAAAATCGAATTTATCTTTTTGAATCCACATGTAACGGTATGTAAATCTATAAGAATTAAATTGATAGATAGCATCGATTTGTTCACCTGCAATGAATATGGAATCTCTGTAATTTATATCATAATCCAATGTTCCATTAGATTCGATCTTTAAGATCATCTACCAGAGACAATGATGTTCCTGTGTCTCCCGGAATCCTTATATCATTGTAAGTGGTTCCTGCTATACCTGTCTCAACATCAATAGCAAATTGTCCAAAAACGATATTAGTAATCAATATTATAACTATTGTAAATATTTTCATTAATCTGCCTCATTTAAAGTTAGTTCAACGTAGCACTTCGATTTAAACCTGTCAGAAAAAAAATTTCCGTTCGGTTTAGCAGCATAGATAATATCCATAGATGCCAACTCATCCATTCTACCGAAATGAGTTTTTATTTCCAAGTTTGAAACAATTAAGTTGTCTGTAAGATATGAAGCAATGTTCAATATGTTAGAAACTTCATGCTCTTTTACGCATGTTTTATTCTGAGAAAACCCATATTCAACTACTTTACGAAGTTCATACTCAGGATTCTGTTTATGTAAAATAGGATGATCATAACCGATTATTCTATTACCATCAAGCACAATTTCTATCAAAGAATCATCATTAATCAGCAGACCTGATGTATCCCACTCATCCTGCATATCACCTGAAGGATCGTATTTAGTTATCTTCCCAGAGATTCGAATAATTACATTGTGTCTTTTATTGTTTTTATCTTTGAATGATTTCTCAAATCTGCAAACATATGTTGAATCACCTTTAAACTCGATCACGCAACTGTCCTTAAGATCTACCAGATTGAAATTGTTCATTTTGTTTATTGAGTTGAAAGTAGTCACTTTTTTCTTCATTGTTTTATTCAACTCTTTGAGATATTTACTCTTTGGGTATGCTTTTTTAAAGTTATCACATTCTTTCAGATTATTATCGTAACTTAAAACTTTGTTATAATTTTCTGAACGTTGCATAACAGGTATATATATATCACTGAACCATTTTATCATAAGAAAGTGAGCTTCTTCAGCCAATTTCTTGTTTTTATCATCTTTTAGTACACTCAAGAACGATTTAGCCTTAGTTTTATCTCCACTTAAATATAATTCCTCAGCATATTGAGTTTCTTTGAAAGAACTGATGTATACTTTTTTTTCGACTTTCTTTTTAACGATCTTAGGTTCTTCTTTTTTCATTCTTTTTTTAAGTTCTACCTCAACTCTTTTCTGAATTTCTTTTTCAGTAATTTTTGCTACTTCCTCTTTGACTCTTCGCTTAATTTCTTTCTCAATAGCTTCGTCGGTCATAATAAGTTTTTTTTCAACTTTCTTTATGATACCAGATGTACCGGTTGTACCGGTTTTACCAGAGCTTTTTAGAGTATCAATTTCAACGATCGTATTTTTTATGCCTGTTGCTTGCTCTTTCATTGTAGGTGAATTTTGAGCCATTAATACAAAAGCAAAAAGTATTGCTATCACGAAAATAAATTTCTTTAACATAGTATCACTCCAGTATATTATTTTTGGTTTCGAATAATTTAAGTTAAAAATAATGGTAAATCTACACAAAACTTTGTATATTAAAGTTACAAATTTAAAATGTAATATATTAATAATTAAAGATATGGAGGATATGATGAAGATTTATGTGGGTAATTTATCTTATGATGTTGTCGATGAAGATCTGAAAACTTCTTTTGAACAGTTTGGTGTAATCGAAGAAGCATTTGTTTTAAAGGACAAAATAAGTGGAAGATCAAAAGGTTTTGGATTTGTTGAGATGACAAACTCGGAAGAAGCTGAAACAGCAATTGAAAAAATGCATGGTGCGGAATTGAAAGGAAGAACTATTAAAGTAAATGAAGCAAAGCCTAAAAATGAAAAAGGTTTTCACGGCTTTAGAAGTGGATTTCAGGGAGGAAAAGGAAGTGCTGGTGGTTCTCAGGGTGGTCCGCAAGGTGGTAAGATCGGAAATAAGGGATCTAACCGTGGTTCATAAGATTTGATTTTTTTTAATATTAAAGTAAAGGGCATTTTGTAATGCCCTTTTCTTTTTATCTTTTAAATTCATCCATTCTAAACTCTACAATACATTCTGATTTAAATATTGTACTCAAATCAATATTGTTATTAATACCATCCTCTGGTACAAGTTCACCCATTTTACCATAAATCAATTGAACTTTTAGATTTGGAATGATAAGATCATCGGTTAAATAGGTAGCCAATTGAGTTACATTTTCAGCATTAGTATCTCTGACAAATCTTTTGTCGATCTTAGAACCATAATTATCTACTTCTCTGATTTCATATTGAGGCTGTTGTTTGAATTCAACATAATCTTTTAGAACTATCTTCTCTTCATTGTCTATTTTTATAGAAATAGTTGAATCATCATCGATCAATAGACCCTTAGATTCCCATTTATCATTCATATAACCCATGGGTTCATATTTGTTTATCTTGCCTGATATTTTTATGATAAGATCATGCTCTTCCTTATCTTGGGAGAGATATTTATTATGAAATGAACAAGTATACGTTGAATCACTTTTTAATCTTACAGAAGAACTTTTGTTAAGATTAATCTTATTTAAATTTTGAGGGTTGTTTACATTTGAATTGAATGTTTTAAGATCATTTTCATAAATATATTCAAGCTCTTCAATGTATTTGCTGTTAGGAAAATCATTCTTAAACTTGTCTAGTTCTTTTGTATCTACGACATATTTAGTATCCTCCATAACATCTATTGGAATAAATAAACTGTTATACCATTTCAAGCACAGGTAATGTGCTTTTTCAGAAAGAGCTTTATTTTTATCTTTTTTCAACATACTAAGGATTGATTTAGCTTTGATATAATCTCCGCTATTATACAATTTCTTTGCATACTGAACTTCCTTATAAGTTGTCGAATCTTGATACGGTTTGTAATTAGCACGAACACTCTTATTCAATTCAATAGTATTTTCAATTTTGATGGGTTTGTTCGATGGTGGATTAATTCTATTTCCTGCATCTGAATCATTAGTTTTAGATTTCGAAAATAATAGTAGCGCAAGTAGTAGAGGGATTAATAAAAACATTCTTTTTAACATTTTGGGCCTCCCGATATTTAAGTATGACACATATTAGGTTATATCATCAATATACTGAAATATTGGGCACAAAGCAAATGAAAAAAACTATTGTTTTCGATTTTAGCTTACGATGAAAGTATAAATAAAATATTAATAATATTCTATCAAAAAACGTTTGATCTCTAGCTTATTTACTCTTGCAATATTGATTAAAAAAAAATTACAATAGTAGTATCATTATTTAGGCTTTTTTCTTGATGTATTTATAATAGTTCAATTATTCCACTGTAGTCGCTATAGTATTTATCCACTCTGAATACTGAATTCATTTCTCCGGGTCAAGAGTCTTGGAATTACAAGCTACAATGACCATGAACACTGCCAGCATAAAAACACTTAATGCTTTTGTATATCTTTTCATATTCAACCTCCGATTTTATTCAGTTAACGCTAATCGTGGATGAATTATTTCATTAATTTTTTATTAAACGAATCGGGGGAGAAATAAGAAAGCCCGATAAAAATCGGGCTTTCTACTTACTTTTTACTGATTACTTTTTATTCATTAACAGCAATTACATAATAGAAATATTTATTCCCAGATAAAACTTCATTATCTGTATATGTTGTTGCAGTAACAGTATCGATCAGGTTGAATATGCCGTTAGGATCATCTGACCTGTAGATCTTATATGATATTGCTTCAGAAGCAGCTGTCCAATCAAGCAGAGTAGAATCAGTATTTCTTGTGATCAGTATATTTTCCGGTGCTAAAAAAGTCCATTCATATGCACCAATATCTATGATTAAATCCTGAATTCTTATCTCACCTTGAAGATCATAAGGTTGAGTATTATAAGAATTATTTCCCATATTTATACAAGGTGAATCTCCGGAAATATGGTAATCGTTATTAGAGGGATCAAGCAATTGAGGATCTGTAGTTATACAGTTATTTGGAGTTGTTGTACCGTATCCCTGTACATCACCGGTTTCATTTGAATAACAGCAGTTGTTCATTGTAATTGTACCTGTACTATAAATCTGATCACCTTGACCGACTGCGGTATTACCCCATATAATACAATTGTTCAATGTGCAATCTCCATATATTCCACCGCCTGTATTACTGGCTGTGTTATTGACTATAGTTGCATTATTGAATGTTGGATTTGAGCTGTAACTCCTTATTGCTCCTCCATATCCCTCCATTGTCGTTGAATAATAAGCTTCATTGTCATAAAATAAAGCATTATTGAAAACAGGATTTGCATTATTACTATACAAAGCTCCTCCTCCCATTGCATAATTTGAAATGAAAGTAGTATTATTATATGTAGGGGAAGAATAATAATTTGTTACAGCACCTCCATAGCGAGCTGAAACATTGGAAAGGAAATCACAATCAGAAATAACCATTCCATCACAATAATTTGTATAAAGTGTTGCATCATAGGTTGTAGTTGTATTCTGAATGAATTGCGAATTATCAAGTTTTGAACTGCTAACATAGCAATGCAAAGCGGAACCATAATATACAGCTGAATTTAATTTAAATACAAGATTGCGTAGAGTAGGATTACCTCGATGGTTTAACATGCCTCCACCACACATATCTATATAATCAGCTCCATTCGCATTTCCATAAGCAATTGTCAACCCATCAAGAATTGTTGTTGCATCAGCTGAAAGATTGCCAGAACCAGGATCGAAATTATTAATTACATGATAGCAATTATCAGAGTTGTCTCCGGGTATACCTATATCTCCACTTAAAATAGTTTCGTTTGCTCCACCATCGCCATAATCAGTTCTTTGTTCCACTGCAGTCTCATTTCCTGCAAATCCACCATAAACTGCGACTCCGTTGACTGTGTGAAATGCTTTGAAACGATCTCCTGTTCCCTCAATTTCAACTGAAGGATAATAGGTCCCTGCTGCCATCCAGATCTCATCTCCGGCGGTTGATGTTTCCAGAGCGGTTTGCAGGTCTGTATAGGCATTTACCCAGCTAGATCCATCATTAAGTCCATTTGAATTTACATCAACATAATTTACTGCAGCTGATACTATGCTCACACAAATTGTAAGCATGATGACAATAGTTTTCATAAAACACTCCATTTTTAAATTAAATTCGTTCTGATATCTTATGAAACGTTACAGGCGAATTACCAGATAACATTTATATATTATATTCATTTATTATTAAGACACACAAAATACTATAAAACCGATAAATGTTCAAATAGTACAATTTGAACTTATGACAGTTGTTATATACGAATATTTGAATTTGTTTAACGAAACGATTTGAAGTAGGGTAGAGATGAATTGATTTACAGCAAATAAACTACTTGTTATTTTCTAAATAGGATTCTATCTTTTTAAAGAATAAATAAATATAGAAATTAGCGGGAAGAAGTAGGGGCGTAATGTATTACGCCCGTATCGTACGGAAGCAAAGAAAATGGATCCCCGGTTCTGGATTCCAGCCCGAGGATGACAGAGGATAAATATGCCTATATTCCAGAAATCAGTTATTACGCAGTATCTTAAGAACCTTGATAAGGCGAAAGTCGATTTGACTTTTTCTAAGTTTAAGGAGAATTTTAATTCTTCTAAGATCGCTCTTATTAGGTCGATGAAAGAGGAAGAGTATTATATTGTACCCTATAAACTGGACAGATAAAAAAAGGGGGTGTATGTTTGCAATTTTTTTATTAAACTGGTATAGATAAATAGAATTAAGGAATTTATTATGATCAAAAAGTTTAGTA
>JAQIDB010000028.1 GCA_027858225.1 Candidatus Delongbacteria bacterium | reverse complement strand
GATAAATTAGATAGAGTATGGGTTAAGAAAGCCAAGACGGATGAGAGTGTCGCAGGTGGATATATAGAATTTAGTATCTTCAAAAATGGTGTTTATTTGAATAATTATAAATTCAAAGGCAATGTTATTTACAACGAGGCGGTTGTTAAGAATATTTTATGTTTTGTTGGAGATAAATTATATGTTGCTCTGGATAATGACGGAGAAGTAAGTGTTAATGTTTATGATTATAATTAATAAATGTAGGGAACAGTTTGTAGCTGTTCCCTTTTTTAATTATTTATTTAAGAAGGATCATTTTTTTTGTGCTTGAGACATTCCCGTTAATGGATAACTTATAAAAGTATATTCCTGAATTATGATATTCAGCATTAAATTCAACAGAATAATTTCCTTTATCCTGTTTTGTTTTAACAAGTGTATTTACAATCTCACCTTTTGTATTATAAACTGTAAGTTCAACATCTGAAAGTTCTGATACAGAATATTTGATCTCTGTAACAGGATTGAACGGATTTGGATAATTCTGAAAGAGTTCAATACAATTTGGCACTTCCACGGATTCGATAGATGTTGGGTATTTAGACAGCATTATACCCATATCAAGAGCACCTATCAACCCTCTTGATACTGTGTTCTGCCATGGTCTGTCAGGTTCAATAATATAGTTATTACCAGGAATTCCGTTAAGGTCATACTGAATCGATTGGTATGATCCAATATCCATGACTACAGCAATTTCACCTGTAAGTATATCAGTAGATTTAACTTCCTGTTCGAATCTTCCTTCCATTGGCGAAATGTGTGTCCCCAGATCTGCTAATAACTGGTCGGTTATTTCATCGTTTTCAAAGCGATATACACTGCAATTAAATTCCCCGGGAATATCATTAAAACCATATGGGTCTTGAGATATATTTACGGATATTTTGTTAGCATATAGATTAATATCACCTAGATCATAAACAGATGCGATCTTTAATTCCAGAGAACCTCTGTTAAATTCACTATAAAACGGAGCATCGGAGTAATATCTAAACCAGGTTTGCACTTCAGGATCAAAGATCCTTATTAACTTTTGGTCAGAAGAATGAAGTGTATCTGAAGATGCAGTTGCAGATATTTCATGTAAATCTAGATCATCAAAAGCAAATTCATGAATTAAGCTATATGGTTCGATTGAGTCAGTGAAAGTTAACTGATCATCAATATAGTAATCTACTTTCTGAATATTACCTGAAATAGAAGAAGCATTTACAGGAAAATCAATTGTACCGTATGGTATATATGCACCGTTCCTGAAATTTTCAATGGAACATAGCGGAGGAAATAAGTCATTTTCCATATTCACTGAAAATGAAATTGTTTCGCCGGCTTCGCTGATATTGGAGATATTTAAACCCGTTTCTCCTCCAAAAGTAATAAATGCTTGTGGATTGGTATAATCATTAATCTCTGTTCTCTCAATATCTGCTGAGAGAAAAGCATTACAGATATTTCCATTCTCGCTGGATGAACCATCCTCTCTAAAAATAAAAAGCTCATCAGGAGGACCATCACTATTTCCATTTCCCTGACTAGGTTCATTGATTTTATAAACTATCAAACCACTACCTGGAAGATATCTTTCAAATCCGATTTCTGTTTTCTTTCTATATTCAATAATATAAAAATCGTTTAACGACTCAGAAGGTTTTATCATGTAACAATTGTTTGTTCTGGATGCAATTGGATTTAAATAATATTCACCGCTTGTTGTAATCTCGGGAATAGCACTGATCCAGTTGCCATAGTAATACTTCATATAAGCAGTCATATGACCACTACCTGACTCCATTATATCCCATGGCCCTGCGGGAGAGATCCCATCATGACTATAATGGTATAGATCAGGAGCCCCTACTGCATGGAACATTTCATGCGCAAGAACTCTTACAGAATTTTGATTTTCAGGCTGGAAAGTATAAGTATAAACTTGTTTCCCATTAAGGTATGTTGAAAAGCTGTAGAGAGCCCATTTATGTGCCCATAACAGTTCAGCCCAAGCCGTATGAGGACCCTTGATAACAAAGCAAATGTTATCAACATAACCGTCATTGTCAATATCAATGTTTAGCTCTGGAGGTATCTGGTCTGATATTGATTCAACTGCATTCTTTAATAATGTATGTTCTCTTTCTGTTCTTTCATAAGAGTCTAAATATCCTCTCGGATTTGTTGTTTCATCATAAGGCATAAAATAAAATCTTTGAAGTAGCGACGTATAAGATAGTGAGATTGAATCTGCACATTCTGGATAATGATATGTATCTATCTCTAATTGATCATAGCTAGTTTCAAGGTAATAATTTTTCAAAGATTCGACACCTTCTTCAGTACTGTTGAATTTTTCATCGAAAACAGATCGTGGTTCATCAAATTCTTCCTGATCTGCAAATTTTATATATATTGTCAGATTATTCATGACACCTTTCGGTGGAGATTTTATACTACTATCAACGTTTTTGTTGAATTCCTCAACTCTTGTACGATACTCGTCATCAGAGATATTTATATTTTTGTCTAAACCTAAAGCGGAAACATTTTTAGTTCCTGCTTTGATATTTGTAGTAGTGAATTCTCCGTTCTCCATCTTTGCATAATAGAAATAGCCATTATTCCCACGTATGATTTTATAGCCTTCATAGTCATGAAGATAGTTATAGAATTCATCACCTGATGATAAAAGCTCCAGCTTTGAACCATCCGGCTGTATTACTGTAGTTTCAAGATCCGTAAAATAGGCAGAAAAAGCTGAAACTGTCAAACTCAGAATTGCGATTAAAAATTTATTCATAAATTACTCCCAATATTTTTTGTTCAAATAAATTGCTGTTATTAAATTAGTAAAAATAATAAAAATAATCAAGTAGATTATATCCGTATCTTCAGTATCTCATTCCAGTTGGTCGTATATCTTGGAGAAACAAACTCTCTTCTCATAGACCATTTGCGATTGATACCAGAACTTGCAGTAAAAAGAGCATTCCGCCCCCATTTCTTATTCACAGTATCAAGAGCAATATCAACATCAGCGTTGAATTTGTCAGGTGTGAAAAGGCTGTACTGAATAGCAGTATTCGGCACTATCCCATCAAGCATGATACCTGCTTTTTTGTATTTGTAACCGTCTTTGTAAATTCTTTCCAGCAGATTCAGAGCATATTCTGTCAGTTCTATCGTGGAAGATGTAGGGTAAGGGGTCTTATATGTAATACTGTTGTTGTATTGCGGTTCATCTTTGAAACGGTTTGTTTTAATATAAACGGTCAGAGCTGAAGCAGCGGTCTTTTGCTTTCTGAGTTTCTTCGCTCCGATAGATATATACGATGAAACAGCTTCTTTTAAGCCACTTAAAGTCTCGACAGACTTCCCAAATGAACGGGAACTTACGATACCTTTGTTAAGTGCAGGAATTGTATCAAGAGGAATGCAGGATATACCTCTTAATTCCCAGACTGTTCTCATACCTGTGACTCCTCCAAGATTTCTCTGGATCCAACCATCTGAAGTATATTTCAGATCTTTAGCAGTGATAATATTTTTTCTTTCTAGTTTTGCCGAAAGTTTTCTACCGACTCCCCAAATACTACTGACTTTTACCATTGCAAGATATTTATCTATATTTTCATCGGAGGAAAGATCCACAACACCATTGAACTTCTCTCTCTTTTTTGCAATATGATTAGCCAACTTAGCAAGTGTTTTAGTTTTTCCAATACCAACGGAAACAGGTATGCCTGTTGACCATTTAACTTTTTTTCGTATCTCTTTTCCGTACTCTGTAAGATCAATATTCATACCTGTAAGATCAAGAAAACTTTCATCAATAGAATATATCTCAGATTCAGGTGAGAATTCTGCTAAAATATCCATGACTCGGTGGCTAATATCTCCGTACATAGAATAATTAGAAGAAAAAACTGTTAGTTTCTTTCTGGTATCAGCAGGGATCTTGAAATATGGTTCACCTCTGGTCACACCTAGCTCTTTTGCTTCTTTAGTCATTGCAACGATACAACCGTCATTGTTAGAAAGAATAGCTATAGGTTTATCTCTAAGGTCAGGTCGAAAGATTCTTTCACATGAGGCATAGAAGCTATTACAGTCAACTAATGCGAATATTTTATTTTTATTTTCCATACAAAGGGAAAGGTTATGCCTATTAATTAAATCTATTTATTTAGTCTATGAATAACTGTTGTTGCAACACCCCATATTTCAAAATCTATCTCATCAGTGATAACAATCGGTTTATAATTTGGATTTTCAGCTAGGAGTTTCACGGTTTTACCTTTCCAATATAATCTCTTCACAGTGAACTCACCGTCAAGTATCGCCACAACAATAGTTCCATGTTTTGCCTCAAGCGACCTGTCAACGACAAGAAGATCACCAGAATTAATACCTGCATTGATCATAGATTCACCCTCGATCTCAACATAGAAAGTTGCGGATGGATTTTTGATCAATAGCTCGTTCAGATCAAGTCCTCTATCGATATAATCATTGGCGGGAGACGGAAATCCAGCAGAAAGTTTTTCAGTGTAAAGAGGTAATATAACTTCTGAATTAGTCTCAGGTTTGAATATTTTTAAAATGTTGCTTACGTTTTTTTTCATGTTTCAAATATAAAAGAATTATTATAATAATACTATAATATTTATCAGTTACGTGGAATGAATTATAGATATATTTTCCTATTATGACTTGACTTAGATAATAATAATCCTTATTTTTAACGAGTTATATGTAAGGTGAGAGAATCCTAAGTAACTTCCCTCCCGACTAAATATCCCACGATAAAAGGTAAAATCCCCAAAAATAAGGCGTTCAATATGAAACAATCTGATGATTCTTATTTAAGTAATTTGGCAAAAAAAGTTTTTGATATTGAAATTGATGCATTGAAGAAAGTGAAAAAAAATCTTGATAATAATTTTATAGAAGCGATCAACTTGATAATGTCCACTACAGGAAAAGTAGTTGTTACAGGCATGGGTAAATCAGGTCTAATTGCTAGAAAGATAGCGGCAACTTTAAGCTCAACTGGAACATTGGCGATTTATATGCATCCCGCTGAAGGTATTCACGGAGACCTTGGTGTAGTAGAAAAGAAAGATGTAATGATAATATTAGGGAAAAGTGGTGAAGTTAATGAAATTTTGTCCCTTTTACCAGCTCTTAGGAATATTGGATGTAAGGTAATTTCAATTACAGGAAATACAAAATCTACTTTAGCAAAGAATTCAGATATAGTACTAAACACTGAAGTTGATAGGGAAGCCTGCAGTTTAAATTTAGCTCCAACTTCAAGTACTACAGCTGCACTGGTAATGGGAGATGCTCTATCAACAGTCCTTTCAGACATTAAAGAATTCAAAGAAGAAAATTTTGCTCTTTTTCATCCTGGTGGAGCACTCGGTAAAAGATTATTGCTTAAAGTAGATGACTTTATTCATCCTCTCGAAGAAGTTGCTATTTGTTCAGAGAAAGATGATTTTAGAGAAGTTATCATCAGAATGAATGATAAGAATCTCGGAGCTTGCCTTATTATTGAGAATGAAAAATTGAATGGTATAGTTACGAACGGAGATATTAAGAGAATTTTATTAAAGCATACAAGTATAGAAAATTTAACTGCCGGAAATATAATGACATCAGATCCAAAGTCTATTGATTCAGATATGTTAGCATATGATGCTATAAGGATCATTGAAAAAAGTGGATCTTTTACGGTTATGCCAGTTATTAAAGACGGGAAACCTATCGGGCTAATCAAATTACATGATATCTTAAACGCTGGACTATAAAAGAGACGCTCGTATAGAGCGTCTATACATCAGTTAACGTAAAGACGACCTACATGGGCGTCTCGTAAAGAGAAAATGACAAAGAAGACAGAAAAATTAACTCCGATGATGAAGCAATATATGGATATAAAGGGCCAGAATCCTAACCATATACTATTTTTCCGTTTAGGAGATTTTTATGAAATGTTTTTCGATGATGCAAAGATCGCAAGTAAGGTACTTGATCTTACATTGACTACCAGAGGAAAGCATCTAGATACCAAAATACCTTTAGCCGGATTTCCACATCATCAACTGGACAACTACCTTCCAAGAATAGTTAAAGCGGGATATAAAGTAGCAGTCTGTGATCAAACAGAAGATCCAAAATTTGCTGAAGGAATTGTCAAAAGAGATGTTATTGAAATAATCACAGCTGGTACGGCTCTTTCTGAAAATATTATCGACAGTTCAAGTAATAATTATTTGCTATGTGCTTGGGAAGATGAGAAATCAAAAAGATTTGGTTTTGCGGTTTCAGATATTTCTACAGGAGAATTTTTAGCTTCAAATGTAGCAACGATTCATGAACTCGTAGAGATAATTGAAATATTTGATCCAGCGGAGATATTAATATCCCAAGATGATAATTCTGTTTTAAAAAGTATCAATGAAAAGAAATATATGGTTTCAAAGCTTGAAGGAATTAATTTCATACCTGAATTGAGTGTTGGTATATTAAAAGATCGATATAAATTAAAAACTTTAAGATCACTGGGTTTTGAAGACACTGATCCTGCTTCGATTACAGCAGGTGTAATATTAGCTTATCTAAAAGAAAATATAAAATCAGGTTTTTCACATCTGAATGTTTTAAAGAAATATGACAATGAAAAATATTGCAGCATTGATTACAGAACAAGAAAGAATCTTGAAATACTTGAACCTGTAAACTCAGATGGTGATAAAAGTGCAACTCTTTATGCTATAATGAATTTTACGAAAACCCCAATGGGTTCAAGATTATTAAAAAAGTGGTTGATAAATCCTTTGAAAGAAGGTGAAAAGATCAATAGTCGCTTGGAGATCACAGAATCACTGCTGAATGATAACTCTATAAATAAAGATTTAAGTAAGCTGCTAAATGAAATTGTAGATATAGAAAGACTATCCGGGAAGATCAGTACTTCAAAAATAACTCCGGCCGAATTACTGAGATTAAAAGATTCTCTGTCTAAAATACCTGAAATGATTCAGCTGCTGAAACAATTGAATTCAAATTATGTAAATGAAGTAATATCTAAATTTGAAGATGGAACAGATATTATCACCATAATTGAAAATTCTATAAGTGAAGATTGTTCTCTATCTATGAAGGATGGTGGATTTATAAAAAAAGGATATTCAACAAAACTTGATGACCTTTATGATATTATAAATCATGGAAAAGAGAAATTATTAGCTTTGCAGGCAGAAGTGAAGGAAGAGTTGGGTATTCCTCATGTGAAAGTTGGATTCAATAAAGTTTTTGGATATTATTTCGAAGTAACTAAAAAATATGCTGATCAAATACCTGATAACTTTGTCAAAAAGCAAACACTGGTAAATTCAGACAGATTCATCAA
The DNA here is from genome assembly GCA_027858225.1 of Candidatus Delongbacteria bacterium. Lineage (GTDB taxonomy): Bacteria > UBA4055 > UBA4055 > UBA4055 > UBA4055 > WTAK01. The sequence goes on along the minus strand of JAQIDB010000028.1, from coordinate 18,043 downwards.
TGAAAAGCTGAAAGTATATGAAGAAAAAATCCTCAATGCTGATGAAAAAATATCTAATTTAGAAAAGAAATTATTTGAAGAAATTAAAGTAAAACTTCTAGATTATATTTCACTGATAAAGAACAATTCACACATAATTGCAAACTTAGATTCATTGCATTCATTTGCAATAGTTGCTCAAAAATACAATTTTACAAGACCAATATTTGTAAATACAATAAGCATAAATATAAAAAACGGAAGACATCCTGTTGTTGAAAGAATGATCGAGACAGGGAAGGAATATATTCCTAATGATCTTGATATTCCTGAAGATGCGAACATACAGATTATAACCGGACCTAATATGTCAGGTAAGTCAACTTATCTTAGACAGACAGCATTGATAGTTCTTCTTGCACAGGCAGGAAGTTTTGTGCCGGCAGATCTAGCAGAGATCGGTATGGTTGATAAGATATTCACAAGAGTAGGTGCTTCAGATAATCTAGCAGGTGGAGAGAGTACATTCTTAGTTGAGATGAACGAAACTGCCAATATCCTAAATAATGCAACTCCTCAAAGTTTGATAATTTTTGATGAAGTTGGAAGAGGTACTGCTACATTTGATGGATTAAGTTTAGCTTGGTCAATCATCGAATATATTCATAATACTCCGAAATTATCTTCAAGAACTTTGTTTGCTACTCACTATCATGAGCTCACAGAGATCGACAGAATCTGTTCAAGAGTAAGAAATTACTCAGTCAGTGTAAAAGAATACAAAGATGAGATCATTTTCATGAGGAAAATAATTCCTGGTGGAGCTGATCATAGCTATGGTATTTATGTTGCTCAGTTAGCTGGATTGCCAAAAGAAGTTATTCAAAGGGCAAGTATTATTCTAGCGAATCTTGAAGAGAATGAACTAACACCTGACTCTAAGCCTAAATTAGCTAAAGATAAAGAAAAGGTTATAGTATTAGAGCAACCGAATTTATTTAGTTCAGAAAACGATATTGTGAGAGAGAAATTATCAGAGATAGATATAAATAATTTAACGCCTATAGAAGCGTTGAATAAACTTGTTGAGTTGAAGGGAATGACGGAATGAAAGAGCAAAGTCAAAAGAGAGACGCCCATGTAGGACGTCTATACGGGACAATGTAAGTCTCAAGGATGAGAGCCTGTAAAGACGCCCTATATGGGCGTCTCAGACTTCGAAACCGAAAAGAATGAAAATAAATAATATTTTAATATAGAGGAGTATCTGAAATGGTCAGAAGGTCAAAAACAAAATATATCTTTGTAACAGGTGGAGTAGTTTCTGCTCTTGGAAAAGGTATTGCTGCAGCCAGTATTGGTCTATTACTTAAACAGAGAGGATTAAAAGTTTCTATTTTGAAACTTGATCCTTACTTAAATCTTGATCCGGGTACAATGTCACCTACTCAACACGGAGAAGTATTCGTAACTGAGGATGGCGCAGAAACAGATCTTGATTTGGGACATTACGAAAGATTTATTGATGTCAACATGATGAAAATAAACAATGCTACTGCAGGCCAGATATACGATACTGTTCTCACGAAAGAAAGAAAAGGTGAATATTTAGGTGGAACAGTACAAGTAGTACCTCATATTACCAATGAGATTAAAGAAAGAATTCATAATGTTTCAACTACTAATAAACTTGATGTTTTGATCATAGAAATAGGTGGAACTGTTGGTGATATTGAAGGGCTGCCATTTGTTGAAGCTATCAGACAATTCAGGTATGATATAGGTGCTCAGAATACCTTATATATACATTTGACCTATGTGCCATATATTGCAGCAGCTGGAGAATTGAAAACTAAACCAACTCAACACTCTGTAAAAAACCTTCTTGAGATGGGTATCCAACCTGATATATTGCTCGCAAGAACAGAAAGGACAATCCCTAAAGAAGCCAAAGATAAGATCGCTTTATTTTGCAATGTTGAGAAGGGATGTGTAATTGAGGTCAAAGACCAATCTTCTATTTATCAAGTGCCACTTGAATTACACAACTATAAATTGGATGATATTATCTGTGAAAAATTGAATCTAGAAACAAAAGAAATTAAATTAGATGCTTGGAGACAATACGTAAAATATATTAAAACACCAGTGGATAAAGTTAAAATTGCTATCGTTGGTAAATATACTGGATTGAAAGATTCTTACAAAAGTATTATCGAAGCATTTATCCATGCAGGAAGTGCAAATAAATGTAAAGTTGAACTTGTCTGGGTTAACAGTGAAGAAGTAGAACATAGTGGACCTGAGGGAATGCTTTCTGAAGTACATGGAATTTTAATTCCTGGTGGTTTTGGTGATAGAGGTATTGAAGGAAAACTACTATCTGTTAAATATGCTCGTGAAAATGAAATACCTTTCTTTGGAATATGTTTAGGGATGCAATGTGCGGTAATTGAATATGCAAGAAATGTTGGGGGTATGAAAAATGCCAACAGTACAGAGTTCGCAAGAAAATTGAAATATCCTGTTATAGATCTTATGGCTGAACAAAAAAAGATCAAGCGAAAAGGTGGAACAATGCGTTTAGGTGCTTTTGATTGTGAGATAGAAAAAGGAACGAAATTATACAAAGCGTATAAAAAAACAATGATTTCAGAAAGGCATAGACATAGATTCGAAGTAAATAATGATTATATTAATACTTTGGAAGATTGTGGGTTAGTTCTATCAGGAAAAAATCCAGATTTAAATTTGGTAGAAACAATAGAGTTGGCAGATCATCCTTGGTTTGTTGGTGTTCAATATCATCCTGAATTAAAGTCAAGATTGACAAAGCCTCACCCATTATTCAGAGATTTTGTTAAAGCTTCAATTAACTTTAAAAAATAATGACTACTAGTAAAGATATACAGTCTTCTATTAAAACAAATGTAAGAGAAGATATACAGTCTTCTCTTAAAACAAACGTAATAGAAGATATAAAGTACCTCTACGATAGAGGAATGTTCGCCATGAAACTGGGTCTTGAGAACATCGAGAGCCTTCTTGATTATGCTAAAATTGAAATAGATAAATTGAAAACTATTCATGTAGCTGGTACGAATGGAAAAGGATCTACTTCGAACATGCTCTCACAGATTCTTACTGCAAATGGATATACGGTTGGGCTGTTCACCTCTCCTCATCTTGTTTCATTTAATGAAAGATTCAAGATAAATGGAAAAATGATATCTGATAAGGAACTTGCAGATTCGATTAACTTCCTTAAGAGTGGCATTGAAAAGTTTAACTGCACATTCTTTGAAGCCTCAACAGCTATTGCTTTTAAGTACTTCATAGATAATAATGTTGATGTTGCAATAATTGAAGCGGGACTTGGAGGTAGAATGGATTCAACAAATGTTCTTACTCCGGTTCTTTCAGTGATAACGGGAATTGATTATGATCACACTGCTCATCTTGGAAATTCGATAGTTGAAATAGCCCGTGAGAAAGCAGGTATAATAAAGAAAGGAATACCGATCGTATTCAATGTTGATAAATTATCAGCAAAAAAAATGATCGTATCTACTGCGAAGAAAAAGAAATCTCGAATTCTTGAGGTTGATAAAAAAGTTTGTAAATTTAAGAATGGGAAAGTGGAATTTAATATTAGAGATCAAATCTTCAATTCCACTTTCAACTTGATAGGAAATTATCAGAAAGAGAATTTTAGAACTGTAGTGGCCGCTTTAAAAGCTGTCAGAGAATCATTTCCGGTGAAAGCAGATCGAACGATAAGTGCAATAAAGAGTTTCATTATTAAGGGTAGGATGGAAGTTGTTTCAGAGAAACCTTTTATTATGATCGATGCAGCTCATAATATTCAAGGGCTCAATGAGTTGAAAAAATATGTGCAAGATCTAAAAGTGAATAAAGTTCATTTAGTTACCGGAACTGTTAAAGATAAGGATCACATTGGAACAATAAAAAATATATTGTCATTCAAAGCGGATAAATATTTTGTTGGATCAAATAATCCCAGAATATTACCGATTGAAGATTTTAAAAAAGTATGTAATAACTCTAATATAAATGAAAGTATCAACTACTACGAAAATGTAGTTGATGGTTACAAAGCTGCTCTAAAGAATTACAAAGAAAATGATATGATCTTAATTACTGGGTCGCATTTCATACTCGGTGATTTCTTGGAAGGGCATGAAGCAAAATTAAAAAAATAATATAAAAAAGGAAAACATTATGGAAGACAATACAAAACAAGATTTGAAAACGCTCAAAGGAAAGACCGTACGAGAGTTAACAGAGATTGCCATCAAGATAGGTATCGATGATTATGCTACTATGCTGAAGCAAGAATTGATATTCAAAATTCTTGAAGGAAACACAGAAGAATCAGCAACCTTGGAAGGTGACGGACTTTTAGAAGTTGTAAACTTAGATAAAGACAACAGGTACGGATTTTTAAGATCCCCAAATACAAATTTCCAACAGGGAAAGAATGATATTTATGTTTCACCTGCACAAATTAAAAAATTTGGACTAAGAACCGGTCATTATATTTCAGGTCAAATAAGATCTCCAAAGGACGGAGAAAAGTATTTTGCATTGTTGAAGATTGATTCAGTAAATGATTCTCCACCTGAATCAATTAAGCAAAGGTTGATGTTCGAAAATCTAACACCTTTACATCCAGATGAAAAATTTATACTTGAGAATAAGAAATTTAAGCAAGATAATGAAACTTTAAGAATACTAGATCTATTCTGTCCTATCGGTAAAGGTCAGAGAGCTTTGATCGTTTCACCTCCAAAAGCCGGTAAGACAACTATTCTTAGACATGTAGCAAATGCAATTGCTGAGAGTAATCCAAATGCAAAAGTTATTATGCTTCTAATTGATGAAAGACCGGAAGAGGTTACAGAAATGCAGAGAACGATCAACGGTGAAGTTGTAAGTTCTACATTTGATGAAAAACCTGAAAAGCATATCAGTGTAGCAAGAATGGTACTGGAAAAAGCAAAGAGAGATGTTGAATACGGTAAAGATGTTGTAATTCTTTTAGATAGTATCACTAGACTTGCCAGAGCTTATAATGCTGTTGCACCTCATAGTGGTAGAATTCTTTCAGGTGGTGTAGATGCCAATGCTCTTTACGAACCAAAAAGATTTTATGGAGCTGCAAGGAATCTTGAAGATGGTGGTAGTTTAACTATTATTGCTACTGCGTTAATAGATACGGGTAGTAGAATGGATGAGGTTATATTTGAGGAATTCAAAGGTACAGGTAATCTTGAACTTACACTTGAAAGAAGATTGGCGGAGATGAGATTGTATCCGGCTATTGATATCAATAAATCAGGTACAAGAAAAGAAGAGTTGTTAATGGATAAATCAACATTGAATAAAGTTTGGATATTAAGAAAAATATTAGCACCGATGTCAAATTCAGAAGCATTGAAATTTGTAAAAGAAAAGATGAATCATACAGATAGTAATGAAGAGCTTTTCAAAGAGATGACCGGTGGAACTATGCGTTAGTTTACTGCGTAAGAGTTGGCAATTGAAAGTTGAAAGTTTAAAGTTGAAAGTAAAATAATGTGAGTAAAAATGAATAAAATGAAGAAATATATACCATATTTGTTGTTCCTTTTGGTAACGATAATATTATTTCATGAATTTCTATTTTCTGCAAATGGAGTTCTTTTCAGTTCTGATCAGTTGGAGAGTGGTATTTTCTTCAGAAAGTTATATGCTGATTTTTTTAAAGAATACTGGGAATTTCCTTTGTGGGATAGATTCATTTCAGGTGGAATTCCATTCATAGATGCAACTCACGGTGATACTTTTTATCCAGCAGCATTCATGAAGTTTTTTATTCCTTTATATAAAGCTTTAGGTTTGAAACTTGTACTTCATGTGTTTTTATCAGGTGTCTTTATGTTCATAGCTTTAAAGAACTATGGGTTGAAGAAATATTCTTCGATCTTCGGATCTATCGCTTACATGACAGCACCAATGATAGTAACTCTAGTTTATCCTGGGCATGATGCTAAGATATATGTAGCTGCACTTCTTCCATTAGCTTTTAATTTTCTACATAAAGGGCTTAGAGATAATAAGATCAAGGATGTGTTATTATTTGGTGGTACAGTAGGATTTATGATATTATCCTCTCATGTTCAAACTACATATTTTGCTCTGTGGTTCTTATTTTTCTATGCAGTGTATAAATTAGTTGTAGAATATACTGCAAATAAAGAGATTAAACCCGTTACAAAAAAATTCTCATTATTTTGGCTAGGTATTGTTCTGGCGTTATTGATTGGAGCAGTTCAATTAATACCTCCATATATTTATTCAAAGCAATTCTCAATTAGAGGTACTGAGGCTAAGACAACATTCGAACATGCTTGCTCGTGGGGTATGCATCCTGAGGAAGCTTTTTCACTGATAGTTCCGGAATTCTGTGGTGAAAATAGGATGTCTCATTTTGTAAATGTTACAACCCAAGCTGAATATGAGATCTATAAGAAAGAAGCAGATTCAGGGGCTAATTCTTATTGGGGTAGGAATGCTTTTAAACTCAATAGTGAATATTCAGGTGTCATAATTCTTTTCTTGAGCATTTTAGCGATCTTCATATACAAAGGGAAGCATAGAAAGGATGTAATATTCTTTATGAGTTTCGGTCTTTTTACTTTACTTTATTCACTGGTAAATCATACGCCATTGTTCTGGCTTGTTTATAAAATAGTTCCTGGAGTTAATCTTTTCAGGGGGCAGGGAATGATACTTTTCATTCTGTCTTTTGTATTAGCATTTGTAAGTTCTATTTTAGTCGATCATTTCACTGATTCAAATGAAGAAGTTGCAACAAAAGCTTCGAAAAAGCTAATGTATATTATTCCGGCAGTTTTCGTTGTCGGTTTGATCTTTTCTTTCTCATTATCAGGTATGATGTCATTATATAAGAGTATTTTTTCACCTATAAAAATGCCGGATGAAAATTATCTGAGCATAATCAGACAGGGAATAATTTTCTCGAGTATGCTAATATCATTATCAGGCTTGTCTATCTATCTATTTTTGAAGAAAAATATTAATCTCATAACATTTATAATGATCATAACTGCACTAGTTTTCATAGATTCTTACAGGATTAACAGAAAGTTTATCAAGACAGTTGATAAAAAAGACCTGGGTATTAAATTCGAAGATATTTCTCTAACTAAGCAACTCAGAGAGCTTGAAACTCAAGAAGGTTACTTCAGAGTATTCAACTTAAACATGTTCGGGGATAATCAGCTACCTATTCATGGCGTTACAACTGTTAAAGGTTTCCATGATAATGAACTTAAGTGGTATAGAAAGTTCAGGGGTATCAATGATCAGGGTGTAAATAATGATACGAACCTTACTGAAGACTTGAATAATTTCCAGGATAATAATTTCCTTACCCTAGCCGGTGCAAGATTTCTACTATATAAAGACAAAGAAGGTAAAACTGATATTATTCCTAATCCAAGTTATCAACCAAGAGCATTCGTTGTTTCCAAATTCGAGATCATTGAAGATGAAGATAAGATAGTTGAGAGATTAAAAGGTGATATAGATGTTTCTAAGACTGTTATTCTTGAAAAACTACCATCTTTAACGTTTGTTGACAGCACTATTGCTGGAAAGATCACCAACTACAAGTATGATGGTAATGAAGTATATCTTGAAGCTGATATGCAGGAGAATGGATTAGTCGTAATGACTGATAATTACTTCCCTTACTGGCATGCTTACGATGAATCAGGAAAAGAATTAGAAATTTTCAAAGCAGACCTTACTTATAGAGCTATTGAACTTCCTAAAGGTAAGCATAAAATTGCTTTCAAATATATTTCAAAGCCATACAATATTGCTAAGACAATGAGTATAATCGGAGTGTTAGCATTGATTATTTTGGTAATAATGGGGTTCAGGAAGAAGAAAAACGAAAATTAAGACGTAGAGGTATTTTTGAAATATAAGATTGTAACCTTAGTTATATTAACTCTATTTAATCTATTATCAGCTCAGGATGATTTAACCGGACTGATTACAAAATCTTCAGCCAGGAATAATATTTATCTCAGTTTTGCAGGTGATGGTAATCTCGCTGCTTTAAATTATGAAAGAATATTTAAGAATACCGAAAAGCTATTTTATACATTCAAGGTAGGGATCAGTTACCATCCAGATAGGACTACACATACAGATAGGACTTATGATTTTGAATTTGATAGGCCTGATGATGATGATGAAACAGGTCCAATAATTACAAATCATTTAACGATTAATTACGGGGAAAAATATACTTTTTTTGAGGTAGGAGTTGGTTGTTCTGTATATCTTCTAGAGGATAATGCTTGGAACGTTGTCTATCCAATTATTGGGATTAGAAGACAATCAGCAAACGGTAGTTTTAGAATCTTTACACACCCATTTAGTTTAACTAATAAAAATGTTGATTGGATATTTCCGGTCGGCATTAGTTTTGGTATTTGTTTTTAAACTATTTATACCTATATTTTGTTGTGTTTTTATCACCAAACTTAGTAATAATATTATTTTTGACAGCTGATCTTAGGTCTCTGCTGGCAGTTGCAGGGGAGATATTCTTAAAACATCTTAAATAGTCTTTCCGCGTAAAATAATTCTCATTGATCACAGCTCTGAAATCAAATATTCTGTCTGACTCAGTAATAGTTACATTCTGTGTTTTAAGTAATTCTTCTAATGATTCTTCGATCACTTCAAGCATAAATTCGATAAAAAGAGTTGATTTTCCGATGCTATCCGACTTTTGTAATGCATCGTAATAATTGAGCTGTTTTTCTTTGATAATTGTTTCAATCGGCAAGAATTCAAATACAGGATATTTATTCATAAGGATCACAGTCTGCCATAATCTTCCCATTCTCCCGTTTCCATCTATGAAAGGATGAATAAATTCAAGTTCGTAATGAAAAACACAACTCTTGATAAGTAATAGGTCGTTGTCATTTTTAATGTAATTGAATAGATCGGTCATTAAAGAATGTAACATATCACTTGGTGGTGCAATGTGAGTGATCTCTGATCCTTTAGCTACACCTACAGCTCTATTTCTTAATTTACCCGCAGAATCAATTAAACCAGTCATCATTATAGAATGAGCTTTATAAAATGATTTTAAGTTATACGGTTTGAATTTATCAATTTTGTCATAAACAGAAATTGCATTTTTCACTTCAATAATATCTTTCTTCGGACCAAGTACTCGTTTTTTTTCTAAAATAGAAGTAACTTGCTCCAAAGATAATGTATTTCCTTCAATTTCTAATGATGACTGAATTGTCTTTATCCTGTTCTTTCTTCGTAGTTCCGTCGGAGGTTTATTTATATGGGTAGAATTAACTTCTCCAATCTTCTCTGAAATAGAAGCTATTAGTAATAGTATATTTGTTGTGATCTGATATGGAGGTTTCATTTACAATTCCAATGATAGTATCATATGATATTATCAAGTATAAGAAAAAAAAAGTGATATTACAAGTTTTAAACCAGCAACCCTCTCAACCAATCCATATCAATATTCGGACAGGTCTTTCCTTGTTCCTGAGCAGTGTCGTATTCATAATGACCTTTAATGGTCTTAAGGTTGTATTTTTTCTGCAGTTTCTCAACAAGTCTTTTCAGAGACAAAAATTGTTTTGAAGTAAAAGTCCTCTCACCGACTAAGCAAATTCCTATAGAATTATCATTATGAAGTCTGGTATGGGCTCCTATGTTTTCTTCAGGGCGACCTTTCTCAATCTTTCCATCAGATGTAAAGTTCGGTGTTTTTTCATACCACTGCTTTTTAAGTGGATAACTATTTAAAATTATGTAATGATAACCAACATCATCCCAACCACGGGCATGATGCCATCTTTTAAACAAAGATTTATTCCCAAATTCAGTCGCACTGCAATGAATTATAAGAGTATTAATTTCTCTATTGTGTCGCATATCTTTTCTTTAAGTTAGATATGATATCTTTAAGTAATTTAAGGTCTTCATTTTTCATGATCGCAGTTTTTATATTCTCCGGAGAGTTTACAAATATCTGGCTGTTGATCTTCATTGCTAATTTTGTGAATAGTAAGAATGAATTGTTATCCTGTTTTTGATAGAAAGTATATTTTGCTAAAGCAATAGCCATACCCTGAGCAATATTCGCATAGCCTTTTCCGAAGAGCACAGTAAGGTCTTGCAACAGATCATGAATAACATCCACATAGTTTTTGTTGTTATACAATGCAAGGATAAGATTAGCTCTTTTATATATCATGGTATCCTTGTCATATTCTTCCATAAATGTATACAATTGATCGATCTTAGGTTTGTTATCATTTGTTATATCATTGATGAATTCTATCAAAAAATCATTTTTTAGTTCTGTATGTGTTACAGTATTTGTTTGTTGCATTTCAGATCTTATATCGTAGATCATGTCCAGGAATTTATCTTCACTGATATTCATTTCGCTAAAATATTGTTTAGTATAATCAAAGATCTCATTGACAGTATGATTCTTTAAAAGAGATTTGATATAACATGTCAAACTATGATTATCTTGATGTTTATGATCATTCATGCTGATAACGTAGGATGTCAAGTACTCCATTTTATCGTTGAATTTCCCTGCCTCATCATATAATTGTATAATCTTTTCATATACAGATTGCATACTTTTTATCGAGCCAGTTCTAATATTAAGTAGCATCACTAAATTATTAATGATTTCCTGCACCGGATCTTCAAGTTTTATTCTAATAGTAGATCGAAGTTCAATAAGATCGATTATACTAAATAAGAAACTATAATTTGCATCAAAAGCAAAAGCTTTATTGATCTCGGTTACAGCTTTTCTTAACATTTTGTGTTTTTGCAAATAAGATGCATAACCATTTCTTGAAAGGAAAATGAAAATTGGAAATCTATTCTCTTCGAAAAATTCAAATGATTTTTCATAGAATTTTTCGATCTTCTCTGAATATTCCTGTTTTTCGTAATAAAAGCACATTAGCAGATAAGCACGTGACGCATATGCTTTATCTTGAGAATTCTTTAAAGCACCAAATTGGATTGTCAGCTGATCTCCAAGTTCTTGATTTGGTTCATTAAAACTATCTGCTTTTCTGTTGTACAGATCATACATTTCAAGATATTGATTTATATATTCAAGCCTTTTATTTTCTTTAGTATATTCAAGAAGTTCATCCAAGTAATTATATTGCTCCAAATGATTGTAAGCTTTATGCATTACATATACCATCACATCAAGTATAATATTCTCACGTTCTTTATCTTTTAGATGAGATTTTACTTTTTCCACCAATTCAATAGCTTTATCAAAATTATCTGCATAATTTAGATTAATTAAATCTATAATATCTTCTTCAAATTCAAATATTTTCTTAAATTTATTTCTTTCGATCACTTCGTAGAATTCGACTATATAATTCTGATTACTTTCAGGTACCAGATGTTTAAAAGTCAGGTAAACTATCTCAAATAGAAGTTTGATCCTTATTTTAGGAGGTAAGCCCACTTTATATATCAAGGTATCATACATAGTAACGAGATTAGGAATGTCCATTGATTTTAATAGACCACTTTTGATCACATTTATTTTAGATAAATAGTCAACGTTATCATCCTTATGTCCTGCAAGATTATGGACAAATCTTGAAATTCTCATAGAAGTATCATCATCATGTATATCAGCCAACACTAAAGAAGAAATACTTCTGTGATAAAATTTTATTTCATCAGTTGTTGAATTATTAATTATATTTCTTTTCAAAAGATCTTCAGTTATACTGAAAAATTCATTATTTTCTCCATCACTCTTAATATAGAAATCTTCATAAAGTTCATTAAGGATATTTTTAACTGTTGTGATACTCAATTGAGTAATCTCAGAAATATTCTTCGCGGTAAGTTTAACGAGTGAAACTGCAAGTGTCTTTAGTATTGATAATTGTTGTGGTGTAAGCTTCCTTTTTTCATAAGATATCTCATTACTGATAAATTCATTTATCAATTTTTCAAAGTGATTATCAGCAGTGAAGCTATATCCACTAAAAGTTTTTATTATTATATTGTTGCTATAAAGAAGCTTTAAAATATCGATCAATCTTTGAATTTTACTACCGATTAAACTTTGAAGTTTTGAGTAGAAAAAATTAGGAACATCCTGAAGATTATTAAAATAAGTATTAACAATATTTTTAATTTGTTCGATAGTCAAATTTGTTAATTTTATTTGAACGATATGAGGATTGTTATTCGTAGTTAGATCATGGATTAATTTTGGAAATCTAGTTTTCCTTCTAGGGTTAATTGTAAAAAGAAAGAATCCATGAACTCTTTCATAGAAGTGCCTAATAATTAAATCTAAAAATTCTAATGTCCCTCTGTCAGCATATTCAATATTATTTATGGCTAAAACTATTTTATTCTCAGGAGACACAGCTTTCAAAAATGAAGTAAAACCATTTAAAAGAGTTTCGTGTTGTTCAGGTTTTATTGAAGATAAATCATTAAAAAGATTTTCAAGTATTTTAGTATTTGTATCATGATTAACCATAATTTCAGATACTGAAAGGATAAGATCTTTTAGCGGACTGACATTTTTTTGAATAGTGTCTTTTGAATAATTTATCATATAAAATGCATGATTTGTCAACTGACAATGTATCTTAAATTCATCTACTAGACGCTTTTTCCCAGATCCGGATTCTCCGGAGACTACTACATAATTGTGTTTTCCAGTTGATTGCTTTGAAGAATTAAAAGCAGATAGTATTTTACTAAGCTCTTGCTCTCTGAAAACAGTAGTGTCAGAAAAACCTGATTTTTTTACTGATGATGTTAGGACGTCAAAATCCTTATCAAAAATTTCATTCATTGCATCAATTGCTTCATTTGCAGTTTTATAGCGAGATAATGGTTCCACATCAAGCAATTTGTGAAGAAAATTTTTGAATTTTATATCCTTAAGCTTATTGATTTTTTCAAGAATAATACTTTCATCAAATTTAATTCTTTTATCTAGATATTCATAAATAGTAGAGGATGGAGTATAGATATTTTCATTGTTGAGAAGATTTACCAATATCAAACCTGAAGAGAAAAGATCACTTCTACCATCGATACTACTACCACCCTTTATCATTTCCGGTGACATATAGTTTAAAGTTCCGGCAAAACTATAATTTGGTTTATCAAACTGGGTTGTCAAACCAAAATCAGTTATCTTTACAACATAGCCATCATCTTCTTTTTTTATTAAAACATTATTTGGAGAAATATCATAGTGTATGAAGTTATTTGAATGCAGGTAGCTAAGACCACTTAGAAGTTGATAAAATGTATCAAGCATTATATCTTGATTATCAACGGCTTTATTAAATGTTAAATAATTTCCATCTTTAATATACTCAAGTGTGAAATAATAATTCCCTAGATCAGAATCGTACCCAAAATCATAAACCTTAGCTATGTTTTTATGATTCAAAGCACACATCAATCTAAATTCATTTTTTAATCTCTGAATCTTTTTCTGAGTTGAATGACGATTTAAAAGTTTCAAAGCCAGTTCTTGTCCATTGTAATCTTCGACAAGATAAACAGTACTGGTTCCACCTTTACCAAGCTTTTTTATGATTTTATATTTATTATCAACGTTTGTAATTTCCATAATTAAATCGTCCGATTTATTATTATTAATCTACATTTTCTCGACAATTGGAAGTCCAAGTAAATTCATACACTTTCCATAAACTGAAATAAGTATTTTGACCAAGTGAATTCTTGAATCTTGTACATCTTTCGGAGCATCAATAATTCTATTGTTCCTATAAAACCTATTAAAGTTTTTCGCAAGTTCGATCAAATAGTGTGCAATTACTGATGGTTCTCTGTCATCATGAGCCTGTATTACTTTCTTTGAAAATTGCTCTAGTGTTTTGATTAATTCATAAGAGTATTCATCAGTCAGAGCACTAAAGTCGATTTCAGAAGTATCCGAGCATTTAACACGTTCAAGTATATTGTGCATTCTTACATATGAGTATTGGATATGTGGTCCTGTTTCACCTTCAAAAGATAAGATCTGGTCCCAATCAAACTCTATGTTTTTAATTCGTCCTCGAGATAGATCATTAAATATCACAGCACCAATACCGATTTTTTCAGCGGTTTCATATTTGTCAGGTACTTCAACTTCTCTTTCATCAAGAATTTCAAGAACTTTATCTCTAGCTTTATCCAGTACTTCATTTAAAGGTATAATATTTCCTTTTCGGGTTGACATTTGACCATCAGGAAAACTTAATCTACCAAATATAATATGCTCAAGTTTACCTTTTGATGAGGGATTGTATTTCTCAATAATATTAAAGACTTGATTGAAGTGTAATTGCTGAGCAATATCAGTTATGTATAAAATAACATCAGGATTGAATACCTTAAGTCTATACATCACAGCAGCAACATCTCTGGTTCCATAAAGAGTTGCACCGTCACTTTTCTTTAATAAGCAAGGTGGCATATTATCACTTTCATCAAATTTTACCACTAATGCGCCTTCACTTATCTCAGTTAAATTTGCAGTTTCCAGCTTTGCGATAGTTTCAGCTAAGAATTGGATGTAAAATGATTCTCCTGTGACAAAATCGAAAGAGACATCAAGTCGCTTATAGATCTTTTTATAAGATTCCATGGAAATTTTAATAAAAAGTTTCCACCACTTTACTGCATCAAGATCATTATCTTCAAGTTTTTTAAACCATTTTCGAGCTTCATCTTCCATAGAAGGATTTTTTTCAGCTTCCTTATGGAATCTTACATAGTTCTCATTCAGAAAAAGGATTCCTTTTTCTTCAACTTCTTCAATGGATGACCATTTCTCCAAAGCCCACATAAGCTTACCAAATTGTGTACCCCAGTCACCAAGATGATTGACCCCAATTGCTTTATACCCAAGACTCTCAAAAATATTGTAAAGAGATTGTCCGATTATCGTAGATCGAAGATTATGGATTCCCATATTTTTTGCTACATTAGGGTGAGAATAATCAATTACCATCGTTTTGTTTTTGCCGAACAAAGATAATTCTGCAAATATATTTTCATTAGTATAATTATCTAAAACAGACTTAATATATATTGTCTTTGAAAATTTAAAGTTCAAGTATCCTTTGATATTTGTGATACTTTCGTATAGTTCATTACCATGGAAAAGTGAAATGAAGTCATCTGCAATTTGTATCGGTGATTTTCTTAATGCTTTTGCAAATTTAAAGCATGGTAGTGCCATATCTCCAAATTCAGAATTCTTTGGTAGTTCAAATGAATCTAATATTAAATTTTGGGATAAATCAGGATAATTTGTAGATAATATTTTTGCTGCTTGTAATTTAAATATGTTCATTAATTTCCTTGTTTAAATAGGAAGGGCTCAAAACGTTGAGCCCTTCTCTTAAATAATAATATTTTGACTATATTGTCAAAATGTCTTTTTCTTTATCGATTACAAGTTCTTCGATCTCTTTATTATATTTGTCAGTAAGATCTTGAACATTTTGCTTTTCGTTATCTCTTCTATCTTCAGCAACACCGTTATTTTTAGATAGATTATCAAGTTCTGAATTAGCATCTTTACGAGCATTTCTTACTGTTACTTTTGAGTGCTCACCTTCATTCTTAATTTCTTTTGCAAGTTCTAATCTAGTTTCTTCAGTAAGTGCAGCGATCGATACTCTAACAACATTCCCATCATTCATAGGGTTAAAGCCTAAATTAGCATTGATAATACCTTTTTCAATTGCTTTAAGCTGGTTCTTATCCCAAGGGGTGATAACTATTAGTCTTGCTTCTGGAATCGCTATATTAGCTACCTGATTTAAAGGAACCAATGCTCCATAGGAGTCAACTTTTACAGCATCAAGAGTATGTGGAGTTGCTTTTCCTGCTCTTATCCTATCAAATTCATGTTTAAGATGAAAGATAGCTTTTTCCATTTTTTGTTCACATTCATCCATAACTGGTTTTACTTTTTCTTGACCATCAGTAGACATAATTTACTCCTATTTGATCTTTATAATTAATACTTATTTATTCCGTTATAATACTAAATAAAGTTATACTCTCGCACTGTTAAAGTCAATAGTAAAAAAAATAGAGATAAAATTTTGTTTAAAACTACTAATTTGGATTAAAATAAATTCTTCTTGATTTTTTTTAAAATAATTACTACATTCAAGTACACTTTACATGACTCGCATATTGGTTACGCACAACCTCCCTGATAAACATATTAGAATTTTTAGTTATTGCATAACAATTTATACATTGAAACAAGAATAAAAGTGCCATACTTAATTAAAATCGAAAAGCTTTTTCTCGGCAAGAGAAAGAAAATAGTGATTATTTGAATAGACACACAAAGATAGAATTATGAAAGGAGAACAATATGAAGACAAATAAAAGAGTTTAACAAAGTGTGAAATGTAGGGCAAGGCTTCAACGCCTTCCCGCTAACGAAATAAAGATTGCCACGGATTAAAATCCTCGCAATGACAAAAATAAAAACAAGGAGAAATTATGTTTACGAAAACTATTAATAGCATAGAGCTTATAAAGCAATTGCGAAGAACAAATAGTAAAAAAAGTAAAGTGATCCAACCAAAAAATGTTTATAACAGAAAAGATAAGAGTTGGAAAAAGGAGATCAATACCGGATAATGAATGAATAATGTAGAGACGTAACACCTTACGTCTCGAATTAAAAAATGGAGAAAAAAATGAGTAAAATAAAGATAATACAATATGAACCAAAATACGCAAAAGAGCTCGCGGATAGTTGGAGTAGATCCAGCGGTCAACCCGGATGGAACGGTGAAGTGTTCAACGATACAGAGGAATCTGTTCTTAAAAGAGAAGAAAAATCATCAAATTTTAATCATTACCTTGCAAGAATAGACGGCAAAGTTGTTGGATCGTGCAGCCTGTCCGAGTACAAAGAAGATTCGGGGGCACTTTACATAGGTATGCTTAATGTAGAACCTGAATATATGGGTAAAAAGATCGGTAAGATGCTTGTTCTCAGGTCAGTTGATAGAACTATAGAATTAGGATATCCAAGATTAGACCTATTTACATGGGGTGGTAACACTAAAGCAATGCCTTTGTATAAGAAATGTGGTTTTTTCTGGGAAGAAATGGATAGAGCTACACATCTTATGGATTTTATTCCTTCAGTAATGCAAGAAGATATTTTTAAAGAATACTTCAAAGAAGTCCATTGGTATGATGATAGTAAAAGAGTGATTGAGATCGTTCCTGATGGAAGAAAAGAGAACAAATTTGAATATTATACTTATACTTGGGAAAAAGAAGGGAACAAGCTGGAAATCGACTATGAAAGGCGGGGCAGAGGTCTCAGAAGGATCGACTGTAATGATTATTCTATTGAGGCAGTTGTAGAGAACTTAGAGCTTGTTTTTGGTAGTAATTACAAAATAAAATATATTGTTAAGAATAAATCAGGTAAAGATCTAAACATCTCCTTCAAAGGTATGAATGATGAGAATATTGACTTTAACTTCGAAGAAAATTCTAAAGTTGAGAATGAAAAGACTTTTGAAGGTGAATTTTTCGTAGGTAAGATCGATACGCCGCAGAATATATGGAAGACATATCCTACTGTGAAAAGTGAGGTTGTTATAAACGGTATCAAGACTATCTTAAAAGTTGGGGTTGAAACTAAGATCCCTCTTTCATTATCTGCAAGATTCGAGGAAAAAGTAGATACTAAGGGAGTAGTATCAAAATTTCAAATGGATATCAAAAATAATTTTGATAAATCTGCAAAATTCAACTTTAGCTTACCAAGTGATGATGTTGTAGAGATTTTGAACGGTGAAATCGATATTGATTTGAAAAGTAGAGAAAAAATATCTTTTGAAATTGAGTACAAAGTAAAGAAAGCAGGTGTTTA
>JAQIDB010000174.1 GCA_027858225.1 Candidatus Delongbacteria bacterium | reverse complement strand
TTTTGATTTCATATCTTCATAGTCTTTATTCTCTTTCATAACATTGTTATTCATTATTGTTTATCCTTTTTTACTTCAGGTTGTTTCCTATCAATTAAGATAAGCTATTGCTGCTAACGTGCGGCAAAAAGACGTACTTCCTTTTGCTGTCTGGTTCAAGCCTGATTAAAATGGCAAAACGCCGTACGTCGTTTTTTTCTCATGTATGACCACAACATCGAATTATCAATATATTTATCTAATTACTAATTCGCAAGGATATAATTATTTTTAGGCTACTATTTTAAATAAAAAAAAGGACGAATAAAAATCGTCCCCTACATTTAAGTTTTTACCTCATACCTCATACCTGAAATAAGTCAGAGACTTATTTCCGCACGATCCAAATATCCTGCTCATTCTTCTTACCAGGAATAAACTCCAATATCTTAACATCTTTGAGCATTCTTTCACGCATGAATTTCTCAGAGTTATATGAAGTAAAACTTCTTTTTCCCTCAGTCACATTAGATCTGATAACACAACCATGTTCATCAAAGATCTTTTTTTCCTCTTCACTCAGTCTATCTTTACTGGATTCACCATGAATAGATAAAAGGAAAATACCACCTGGTTTTAAGACTCTTACGATTTCATTGAACCACTTAAGTTCGGTCTCTTCATCAAGATGAGTGAAAACAGAGATACAATAAATAACTTCGAAAAAATTATCATCGTATTCAAGAGGGGGGAGAAGTTCATTTTTAGAGAAGTTTATATTCTTAAAGGAAGCTTTGTCCCATTTTATTGTCTCAGGGTTATAATCAGAACCATAAACACTTAGATTCTTATCAGCTAAAATCTCAGGAATATGCCTAAGTATCCTAACCGGACCGCATCCCCATTCAAGTAAATTTATATTTTCAAGAGTGTGATGTTTCTCCAATAATTCTAAAATATCATCAGCACTTTCTTTACCTTTTTCATAGTAAGAAGCATAATCCATCTTCCCGAAGGATTCAAAAAGCATAAAATGAGGTGGAAGAACTATATCAGGATTATCTACTTTAAATTTTCTATTTCTAAAAAAATAATTCAATGAGCTAAGAAGAAATTTCACATAATCTGCTTCCTCAAGAAGCCCAAGCTTTCTGATCAAATTCATTAAAGACTGTTTCAATTACTTCTCCTCTGCAACTAAAGTTAAAGCGTCAACAGGGCAGATCCATACACATTTTTTACAACTGATACATTTATTGTTATCAATTTCAATATAAGCTTCATAAACAGTGATACAGTCTGTCTCACAAACTGCCACACAGGTTCCACATCTATCGCAAAGGTTTTTATTGATCACTATCATTATATTCCTCAAGTTCTGCATTTGATAAATTAGTTAAATGTTCGCCGATAACTTTAATTACTTTATTTCTATTAAAATGTTTAACAGAGCTGTAAGGTATAATTTCAACAATTGATTTTTTGTCAGCCAATAATTTTTTAAACATTTTCTGCTGAACAAACGCTTTATTATTTGAAAGCTTATCTTTCTTACTTAGAATCACAATTTGAGGTATATTGAAGAAGTCAAAAGTATCAATGAGCATCATATCATTTTCAGTTGGTTTATGTCTGATATCAACAATCGAGAAAGCAAGTCTAAGCTTTTCATTACCTTCAAAGAAATCTACTGTTAACTTTCTCCATTTTTCTCTCTCTGTCTTCGGAACGGATGCATAACCATATCCAGGTAGGTCAACAAAGTAGAAATTTTCGTTAATAAGAAAATAGTTAACTAATCTGGTTTTTCCTGGTGTGTTACTTGTCTTAGCCAGTTTCTTTCTGTTCAGAAGAGAGTTTATCAAAGAAGATTTACCTGCATTTGATCTTCCTGCAAAAACCAGTTGTTCTTTTTCATCGATAATAAATCCTGTACTATCCGAAGCACTGGTAATGAAGTCTGATGATTTTATTTTAAATTCATTGCTGTTGTATGATGCATCTTCATCAATTGTTTTGAAGTTTTCAACCATTATTGAAGGTCTCCTAAGATATAATTAATGACTTCAGATATGTGTAAAACAGGTATGATATTTAAAGCTGATTTTATCTGTTTGTCAATATCGTCAAGATCTTTAATATTTTGCTTTGGGATAAATACAGTTGATATCTTAGATCTTTTCGCAGCCATTAGCTTTGTTTTCAATCCTCCGATTGCAAGTACTTCACCATGAATAGTTATTTCCCCTGTCATTCCGATACTTTGATCGACAGCAATGTTTTTAATAGCACTTAATAACGATATAACTATTGTACTACCTGCAGAAGGTCCATCTTTAGGGGTTGCACCTTCTGGAAAATGAACATGAATATCATTATCTACAAATACCTTGTTATCAATATTGTAATCAGCAGCGAAAGTTTTAATATAGCTTAAAGCAGCTTGGGCAGATTCTTTCATTACATCACCAAGTTTACCGGTAAGATTAAGATTCCCTTTACCTGACATAAGATTTGACTCTACTTTAAGAACAACACCACCAGCCATCGTCCATGCAAGACCATTTACTTCACCAACTTTTTTACCTGTGGTCTGAGAAAAATCTCTATACTCTTCAGTACCCAAAAAATTATGTAAATTTTTTGTTGTAACATGGATCTGAGTTTCAGGGTCTTTTATTATCATTCTCGCTGTTTTACGACAGATCTTTGCTATCTTACGTTCAAGCTCTCTTACTCCGGCTTCCATTGTATATTCGGAAATAATTCTGTAAACACAATTTTCACTGAAACAGATATTCTTCTTTTTTAATCCATTAACATTTATCTGTTCTGGGATAAGAAATTTTTTAGCGATATTAAATTTTTCGATATCAAGGTATCCGTCCAATCTTATCAGTTCCATTCTGTCTAGTAATGCAGGTGGTATTTTAGATTGATCATTAGCAGTAGCAATGAAAAGAACATTGCTTAAGTCAAATTCAACATCAAGGTAATTATCTCTAAAAGAGTTATTCTGCTCAGGATCAAGTACTTCTAGTAATGCAGATGAAGGATCTCCTCTAAAATCAGATGATATCTTATCAATTTCATCCAATAAGAATAATGGATTATTAACACCAGATCTACGAATAGATTGAATTATCTTACCTGGCATCGCACCGATATAAGTTTTTCTATGACCTCTTATTTCAGCTTCATCATGTACACCACCCAAGGCCATTCTAATATATTTTCTACCTAATGATCTTGCAATAGATTTTCCCAGAGAAGTTTTACCAGTTCCCGGAGGACCCACAAGACAGAGAATCGGACTTTTTAATTTCTTTACCAGTTTTAATATTGAAAGATACTCGATAATTCTTTCTTTAGGTTTTTTTAAGCCATAGTGATCTTCTTCTAAAATCGCTTCAGCTTTATCAATATCAATATTCACTCTACTTTTCTTTTTCCAAGGCAATGTTGCGATTAATTCTAAATAATCCCTGATAAGGCCATATTCAGGAGACATGGAATGGATCTTTTTTAATTTATCTATTTCAT
Source organism: Candidatus Delongbacteria bacterium (assembly GCA_027858225.1). Taxonomy (GTDB): domain Bacteria; phylum UBA4055; class UBA4055; order UBA4055; family UBA4055; genus WTAK01. The sequence continues at coordinate 3,419 of JAQIDB010000174.1, read as the reverse complement.
GAAGAGCTTTTTCTTCTGCAAGTTTAGAAAGTTTTTTTGCTTTTTGGAGTTCATAGATCTTACTAACTTCACTGATCTCAACTGAATCAGCTCCAAGTTCTGTACTTAATCCTCGAAGTTTTTCTTTTAAGAAGTAATCTTTTTGTTCCTTTATCGTTCTCTTAGTTACATCTGTTTCGATCTTTTTTTCTAATTTTGAGAATTCCAACTCATTGATTAGAAGCATATGAATTTCATCTATTAATACAGAGAAATCAGTAATTTCTAACATTTTTTGTTTTCTATTATAACTGATATTTAAGATATCCAAAATAGAATCAATGTATTCAGAATGCTCATTTTCACCATCAAGGTTAATTACTCCATCATCAATCTGAGGGTTAAACTCAAGATACTGTTTGAATAAATTTCTGATGATCCTCAATGTTGCCAAGGTCACCTTACTTAGTTCAGACAGGATATCAATTGGCTCTATCCTTGCGTAAAGGGTTTCGTTTGACATAATGAATTCTGTTACTTTAGCTCTTTTAATAGGTCTAATAACAGCTTTAGTTCCCATGCCGGGTATTTTTATAACCTGCATTACTTTTCCTACTGAACCAACATTGAAATACGATTCACTAGTATGATCGGAAGCCATTTTATTTTTCTTACCTACAAGAACAACGACTGAGTCAGTCAACTCAGCATCTTCAAGTATATTTGTAAAATGATGTGAATCGATGTTTAATGATATAATATTCCCCGGGATGGGTATCTTATCTTTACAGGGAACAACCTTGATCATTACTCCTGCCTTAAGACTGGATAACTCTTGATTTACGTTCATATTTCTTAACATTTATTTACCTTTTAACTGTTTATATATATTTTAAACTCAACATGGATTTATTGATTATACATATTTGTTTAATTCAATCCTAATCGTAGATCCTTTTGAAGACGTATCTTTTATGAAAAGCTTTCCGTTATGATATTGTTCAATAACTTTCTTTGCCAGAGATAATCCTAGTCCCCATCCTCGATTTTTAGTAGTAAAGCCTGTTTTGAATATACTGCTTTTATCCGCAATATTTATACCATGTCCATTATCTTTTACTTCAACAATAAGTATATTTTTTTCTTCAAATAGTCTTATTTTTATTTTACCATCTCTATCTTCAGGTATCGCTTCAATTGAATTCTTTATGAGGTTTTCTATAGTCCAAACAAAAAGCAATTGATTTGCATAAATATTTATGGTATTATCTAGTTTTAGTTCGAGATTGAACTTTGACCCTTCACTTGGTATTCTTGTAGAAATATAATTAACGGTATCTTCAATTAATGGTTTGAGGTCACACATTGTTAGTTCTTTTTGAGATGCAATTTTTGAAAATCTATTCACCACAAGATTTATTCTGGTAATATCATCGCTAAGACCTTCATGAACAGGAATAAGGTCATCATTATCTTTCGAAAGTTCAGCTAAATAATCCTTCCAACCATTCAATGAAGTTATCGGTGTTCCAAGCTGATGGGCGGTTTCTTTAGACATTGCTATCCACAAAGATTGTTTTTCATTGAATTTTAAAAATCTAAAGAAAATTCCGGTTAATATAGCAACCAGCAAAATAGAACCAATTAAGAATATCGGGTAATATCTCAATTTATGCATAAGATTAACTGGAAGGAAATAAATGATTCTTTTTTGAAAATTATTTTCATAGATCAAAGGTTCATCATTATATTTTTTAATTATCTTTAACGAAGCTTGGGGGTCATTGGTTACAAATAAATTATACCACACTATAGGAATATCATTTTTATCTAAAATAATGATACTTGATCCGGATTTACTAAGCATTTTAAGAATATTTGCTACGTTTTCCTCATCTACCAATCCGTCTTTTTCCAGTAACTTAAAATAAGATTTTAATGAATTTTTTACCAAACTTGAAGATTGTTGACTATGATTTTTCATTATTAGCCAATAATATCCAAAAATGAATGAGAAGATTACAAAGAAAAAAACTATAATTGTAAATTTTACAGTTAGTTCATGCCTTGTATGTTCGATGCTTTTTAAGTTCATAACTTGTTTAAATTTTATTATTTACTCCGCATTTCCTCAAATTCTTCTTCAGTAAGTGATTTTACTTTTTCAAGTTCATTCTCAGATATGTTTCCTGTTATAATATCTACTATCCTCTCTGTTGCACCTTTGTGATTATTAATGAATTCGATACTTGAATTACATATCTTCAGGTATAAATCTTTATCAGACCATAGTGCATCAATAGCTCTATAAAGTTCTTGAGAATTACTAAAGTTCATACCACAGTCTAAATATTTCATTTCCTGAGCTTCCGGTGATTTGTCAAGATTTGGGCCAAAGAGAACGGGAATTCCAAATACAGCAGGTTCAATTACTGAATGTAATCCATCTTTTGAGAAGCCTCCTCCAACGTATGAAATATTTCCATAACGATAAATATTTGCTAAAATGCCGACAGTATCAATAATCAAACAGTCATATTTTAGGATATCATCATTATTGACTAATTCTGAGAAGGCAATACTTTTTAAATTATTCTCCTGGCAGATACTTTCGATATTATAAATATGTTCGGTATCGACTTCATGTGGAACTATGATAAGGAAAGCATCATTATATTTCTCTTTAATCATGTTCCATGTCTTGATGATTATTTTTTCAGCATGAGGCCAAGTACTTCCCGCGACGAAAACATGATTATTTGTTTCAGATCTATTCAATAATTCTATTCCACTGGTGGTTTTAGCTTCAAAGATGACAGTATCGAATCTGGAATCACCACTAATGTATAATTTTTCAGGATAAGGAAATATCTTCAGGAATCTTTGTCTATGTTTTTCATTGATCGTAATTATACCAGTTAAATTAGAGAAAAGAGATTTGAAGAAAAATTTAATATACCATTTATCCATTTTTGTGTCATCTGCAAAAAGTGCATTTACTAAATAAGTTGGCACCTCACGTTTGTTTAATTCCCAAATGAAATTTGGCCAAATATCATGCTTGGAAATGATAACAAGATCTGGATTTATAATATTAATAAAATTTCTTGTTTGTAAGAAGAAATCAAAAGGTATGTACGTTATGATATCGAAAAGATCATTTTCCTTATCAATGTTTTCATATACAGATGAGGAGAATAGTGACAGAACGACATTATAGTCTATTGAACTTTGCCTCAGATTATTTACTATAGGTAGGACTTGCTTATATTCTCCCATTGAAGAACAATGGAATAACACAGTTCTTTTATATGGATTAAGTCTAACTTTCTTCTTTTTTAAATTTTCAAGAATTCTTTCTCGGACATATAAGGATTTATATATTTTTTTGCTAAAAACAGCAGCTACAATTATAAATAAATAAATCGTTGGTATTATTA
>JAQIDB010000170.1 GCA_027858225.1 Candidatus Delongbacteria bacterium | reverse complement strand
AGTAAAATAGACCTTCCATTGGATCATTTAATTTCTTGAAATTTGCTGCATACAATCTATTATTTAAAATAATATCTATAAAGTGTTTAAAATTTTCTAAGCTTCGATATTTATAATATGTTCTTGTTTTTGCTTGTATCATTTGTATACCATAATTTCACATTCTAATTTTACGGCAGCATCACGACACGAAATCCAACACTATTAGTCTTAAAATAAGGGTCAAAATGGTCGCGATAAGCAACTCTGCACTTATCTGCATCATAAAACCAATCACCTCCACGATGATAATGTCGAGTACCACTTGTAGATCCATTTGGATCAGTTACAGTTCCGATATTATCACATTCAGTGTAATAATAGTCACTTTCTTTATCCCAGCACCATTCTCTAACGTTACCACTCATATCAAATATTCCAAGTTGATTTGAATTCTTAGTTCCAACAGGATGCGTTGTTTCATTTGAAATTGTAATATACCAACCAACATAAGATAACGTATTGCCACCACTATAATGATAATTGTCAGTATTATGAATACCCCCTCTTGCAGCATACTCCCATTCAGCTTCTGTTGGCAATCTGTATCCATTCGCAACCCAATCGCAAGTTGCTTGATCCCATATAGAATTACTGCTTGTTGGAATACTTCCCCAATCGTTAGGATTTGTTGAACTACTTATTGTATAGCATGGTGTTTTACCTTCGGCCATACTTCTTTTATTACAGTAAACCAATGCTTCGTACCAACTCACCCAATAAACAGGATAATCAATTCCTGTTCCAGAGCTATAAGTATCTGCTGGCATATATTGCCACCACTCAGATTGAGTTATCTCATATTTACTAATGTTAAAGTCACTTAAAATCACACTATGAACAGGAAGTTCACGTGCATATCCTTCATTAAAATGATCTCCCATCTCAAAAGTACCACCTTGTACAAAAATCAATTCATTTATAAAAGGTTCATTATATAGCTCAACTTCATTACTTGTAACACTCATATCTGTATCTATAAATGCTTTTACTCTGTAATAATATTTTCCAGTATCAGCCACAGTTTCATTCCAAGTTATAATGTTACTTCCAATGGTAGCATAATCAGCAATCCAAGGATCGCCATCATATTTCCTGTCGATCTTAAAGCCATCCTCACCGTTTGAATTGTCTTCCCAACCTAAAGTAACATCAAGTAGATTAATATCTCCTGACAAATTACTAGGGGAAGGTATTGTATTATCAATAATAGGTGTTATGCTAGCACTAGAATAGTATTGCTCTATATACGATTTGACTCGATACTGTAAGTTAGTATTTATTTCAGCATTATTGTCACTCCAAGAAGTAATATTAGAATTTACCGAAGTGAAATTCTCTATCCAATTGTTAATTCCAATTTTTTTATCAATAACAAATCCATCTTCATTATCGCTATTATCATCCCAAGTTAAACTAATGGTATCTATAGACACTTTTTCAAAATATATATTAGATGGTGGATTCAAATTAAACTGCAACCATACTTCAAAATCTTCGCTCAATCCACTTACATCTTCTCCTAAAAATCCCTTCACTCTATAATAATACTTCCCAGTATCAACCACAGTCTCATTCCATGTAACAATATTACTCGCAACAGAAGCATAATCATCGACCCAAACACCACCATTATATTTCCGGTCAATCTTAAATCCTGCCTCTCCAGTAGAATTTTCATCCCAGTTCAAAGTTATATTCATACCCGATACATCAGCAGTCAAATTTGAAGGTGCAGGAAATAGATTATTAATTATACCTGTATCTGTTGGATCTGAAAATTCAGAACCGTAATATGCTCTTACTTTGTAAACAATATCTTCATTGATCTCAGCAGTCATGTCAATATAACCGGTAGAGTTCGTTCCAACTGTAGCATAGCTATTAGTCCATACATCATTTACAAATTTATCTATTGAAAATCCTTCCTCATCAATACTGTTATCCGCCCATTCAAAACTTATTGAATTCAAACTCATTTGTTCATAGGTTAAATTTGATGGCGCAGGAATAGAGTTGTCAATAATATCTGAAACAGCATAATTTGAAAAATTACTCCCCGACCTGCCGTATATTCTGTAAGCCAGATCATGATTTACCTGAGCAATAGAATCTGTCCAAGTAGTTATATTAGGTCCAACATTCCCATAATTTGTTACCCAAGTAGCATCATCTATTTTTTTATCTATAATGAATTCATCCTCACCTACGCTGATTTCTGACCAGTCAAATTTTAGCCTTGAAAGGCCTTCTCTTGTCATTATAAGATCGGTCGGAGGTGGAAAATTGATATCATTCATTGTTGCTTCTGTGAAATTTGAAGCCATAACATCTTTGTATGCTTTGATCCTGTATGCCAGTGTGTCATAAATATCAGTAGGAGAATCAGTCCAAGTTTCAATATCTGCGCTGATTGTCGCAAAATCATAAATCCAGTTACCTGCATTGTCCCTTTTATCTATCTTAAAACCATCCTCTCCATCACTGTTATCTATCCAGTCAAGCTTTATTGTATTCAAGTTTAGCTGATCAAGAAAAAGGTTGGAAGGAGCAGGAAATATATTATTGAACATCGGAACTTCCACAAAATCAGATGTATCAGAACCTTTAAAAGCATATATCCGATACTGCAATACCTCATTTACTTCTGCATTATCATCTGTCCAAGAAACTGAATCTGCAGAAGTTGTTTGAATAGGTTGCCATGAGTCTATCGCAATCTTCTTTTCTATTTGAAAACCGTCTTCTCCGTTACTATTATCTATCCAAGTAAGCTTTATTGTTGAAATATTGAGTGGTTGAGTCTTAAAATTACCTGGTGCTGGGATTTTTGTATTAACTAAATTAGAAACTGTTTCTGCAGAATTTACACCATTTCTAAAAGCACTGACCCTATATTGAACAGAATCGTTCAGAACTACAGTAGAATCTACCCATGACTCTCTATTCTCAAGAAGAACAGCAATACTGTCACTCCAGCTACCTTCTGAATATCTGTCTATTTGAAAACCGTCTTCTCCGTTAGAATTATCAGACCATCTCACAAGAATCGTGCTAAGATTAATATTGGTTAAATTTAAATCTGCAGGTGGAATAAATTCATTGAATACAGTCTCTTCAGCAGGCTCAGACAAATTTTCATCAAATGCAACACTTACTCTATATTGATTAGTTTGATCTATACCGGCGGAAGAATCAACAAATGTATATGTATCTGAATTAAATAATTTATATTGTTCTACCCAGTTGTCATCTCCAACTTTTCTATCTACCTGAAATTTATAACCCTCATTATCGTTTAAATAATCTGAATCCCAAATAACTTTGATATGATCTACTTTCTGAACTTCTAAAGTCAGATTTTGCAAAGGTTTAACATCTCCATAGTCAGGATGAAATGGGTTTGTATGTTCATAATCCGAACAAGCCCAGACTAGTATCAGAGTAATAATTGTTGTCGTAATAGCTATAAATCTCTTCATAAAATAATTCCTTTAATATTTAGATTCCTGATACCAAGACCAGAAGAAATACCCTAATGGTACAAGTGATACTGAATAAGTTATATTTCTGTAATCTTTGTTTGAATTTGCTTTGTCATAATAATCAATTGAACTCACAGTATTAGTCGCACTTTGGTAATCATCGTAATAAGAATCTGCCTGAAAATTAAAATAAGTTCCAAGTCCGGCACTGCCAACAAATGCACCCAATGCTATCCACTTCTGATTTCTCCAAAACCTTTTTTCTTTAGTATTCAGAAGCATAGAACTTTCTATTTCTTTAGTCTTGTAATTTATCTCTGCCATCTTTCTTTCGTGTTCAAGTTTTTCAGCTTGAGCTTTTCTCTCAGCTTCGAGTCTCTGATGTTGCTTCAATCTTTCAGCTTCAACTTTCTCTAATCTAAACTTTTCTTTTTCTTCATAAATAGCCAATATCTTTTCTTCATCTATCTCAGCACTTATTTTATAAAATATTTTCGAATTAGCTTTACTAATATTTTCCTGAATAACTTTAATATCTGTAATCAAACCCTGTGCATTCGTTACGATTTCACTTCTTTCTGTTACATAGTTACGAACAACAGATTCACTGCTTATGAATGTAGCAAATTTCTCAATCGCATCCTGCTTTGCTAGGCTCATACATTTAGCTTTAGCATCAAGTAAAGTCTCTGCATCTCCATAAACATATTCAGCTGTACCAAATATTGTTTTCGAATAAGCATATGAGAAGAAAATCAAGACAATTATAAGTAACAGATGTTTCATATTTTAACTCCAATAATATTTTTATATAATTCTTAGTTCCTATTGCAGAAAGATAATCCCAAATCTAAGCTTTTCATAAATAATAATTCTTAATCATTACATTTCTATCATTAATCTTTTAAGCTCAATAACCCATTCTTATCGATAATCACTATTGCCCACAACGGTTATGGCAAAAAGCAGTGGTGTCATAACGAGTTAAATCTCCAAGTAACCATTGATGTTTTGCCAATGTT
>JAQIDB010000116.1 GCA_027858225.1 Candidatus Delongbacteria bacterium | reverse complement strand
AGCTATAAGATTACTTTTAAATATGTTTTTCAAAAGACGAAAATCTAAAAAAGAAATCAATTCTAGCTATAACAATCAACCTTTGTTAGACTTATGAAAATTTTCGGGGGTTTTCAGAACTTATACCTATTTTTATCCTTGATTAAATAACAAATATTATATATTTTTAGCACTCTTTTATAGTAGTAACTTATAATAATTTGTTTATATTACTACGTTATAAGAAGTAGTGCCAATAAACTGAAATTATAAAATTGGAGGTATAGATTGGAAAATTATATTATTTACAACGCGAACATCCTGACCTTTGGAGATAAACTTCAAAACATCAGAAAAGGTGCTTTGTACATTGGAAGAGGTACTATCCTTGATTTTGGAGAAGAAAAAGACATCCTTTCGAAGCATGCTTCAGTTACAGAAAAATTCGATGCTCAGGGTAAACTTGTAATGCCAGGATACATTGACATGCACAACCACTTATACAGCAGCTTTTTTCAAAACGTACCTTTGAAAACAAAAGGGATCAACAAGCATTCTGACTTTATGAATAAATTTTGGTGGGAACTAACAGGGAAATTATCTTCTGACGGTATCTACTATTCAGCAGTGAAAGGTATTATCAACTCTATTAAATCAGGTGTTACTACAATCTTCAACCTTCACTCAAGTCCAAACTGCATAGATGATTCACTTTATGACCTGTCTGAAGCATTCGAAGAACTTTCAATGAGAGGTGTCCTAGCGTATGAGATCAGCAACAGAACAAGTGAAGAAGATGCAGAGAAAATGTTAAAAGCTAACGCTGCTTTTGCTCAAGAGAACAAAAATAATCCTTTAGTTTCTGGAATGATTGGTATCTACAATGCAAATGAAGTTTCAGACAAGATTCTAAGAGACATCAGTAAATTTACTGCAAAAACTAACATTGGACTAATGATACACTTATCTGAATCAGAAGAAGAAGATGAAGAATCAGTAACTAAGACAAAAAAATACTGTATCGACAGATTGTTTGACATTGGTCTATTGAATGAGAAAACATTACTTGCAACAGCAAATTACTTAGATGAAGAAGATATTAAGATTATCAAAGAATCAGGAGCAGGAGTAGTACTTACTCCTTCATCAACCGCTTACAAAGGTTTTGATATGGCTCCACTTGAAGCTCTTTGTGAAAATAAAATCCCTGTCGGATTAGGATCTGATGGTATCTACCCTTCTATTGCAGGTGAAGCTGCTTTTGCTTATAAGATGATACGTAGAGATCAAAAAGAATTTAACTCGGGCAACAAGGATATCAGTGATATTATAACTTCATCAACTTATAAATTGGCTAATAAATTCGTATCAAAATCTATTGGTGAAATAAAACTTGGTGCAGCGGCAGATATAATTATGGTAGATTACTTACCTGAGCATGAGATTACTAAAGACAACTTAAATACTCAACTATTATTTGGAATAATTCCATCAAGAGTTTCAACTTCGATCATCAATGGAAATATCGTAATGAAAAATTATGAAATGGTCGGAATAGATGAACGTGAATTAAATACTAAATATCTAGAATTTGCCTCAGAACTAAAAGGTTAGCTTTACTAACAGATTACAATTTATAACTGTTAACAAAGAAACCTAAACAAAATGGCAAATTTATTATGTACGACAAATTAGAAAAAATAGAAGCTCGATTTAATTATCTGACTGAATCTCTTGCAGATCCTGATATTATCAGTGATACTAATAAACTTAGAGATATAAGTAAGGAAAGATCGAAGCTTGAACCTATCATAGAAAAATTCTATGAGCTTAAAAAAATAGAAAATAATCTTTGCGAAGCTCAAGAATTCGTAAGTTCTGATGATGCAGAAATGAAGGAAATGGCTAAAGCTGAAATTGAAGAGCTTTCTCCAATAAAAGAAAAGCTAACCGAAGATCTTAAGGTATTGATGATACCTAAAGATCCTAATGATGACAAGAACATTTATCTTGAGATAAGAGCTGGAACAGGTGGAGATGAAGCTGGACTTTTTGCAAATGATCTTTATAAAATGTATCAAAAATACTGTGAAAGTCAAAAGTGGAAATTTACCACAGTAAGCTATAATGAAACTTCTCCCGGTGTAACAAAAGAAGTTGTAGTTGAAGTATCTGGCAATGATGTTTACGGAAGGATGAAGTATGAATCCGGTGTTCATCGTGTTCAGAGAGTTCCTGCAACTGAAACTCAGGGAAGAGTCCATACTTCGGCTGCTTCTGTAGCTGTTTTATATCAAATTGACGTGGAAGATATTAATATTGACCAAAAAGACTTGAAGATCGACACTTATCGTTCGCAGGGTGCCGGTGGTCAGCATGTAAATACTTCGGATTCCGCTGTTAGAATAACTCATTTACCAACCAATACAGTTGTTACTTGTCAGGATGAAAGATCCCAGCTGAAAAATAGAGCATCAGCAATGAAAATCTTGGTAGCAAGACTTCAGGAGAAAGCAGAAAGTAAAGCAGCTGCAACTGAGGCAAGTAAACGAAAGCTTCAAGTTGGTAGTGGTGATAGAAGTGCTAAAGTAAGAACATATAATTATCCTCAAGGCAGAATGACAGATCATCGAATAGGTCTGACCTTATATAAACTTGATTCAATTATGAATGGAAATATTGGTGAAATTATTGACACATTGATCATGGAAGATCAGGCTGAAAAACTAAAAGGTGAAAGTGCTTAACCAGACTATTCATAAACGAGTAGTTCAAGGAGAAATACGATATTGTAGGGGCTTAATATCTTAAGCTCGTTTATCGTAATTTCGACGCAGAAATACGAAGTTTTTCGGAGAATTTTTGAAGATAAGGCACAGAATATTGTACTATTTAACCGTACTCGCCATCGTTTTGGTGGCAGGGTATGGTTTTTTTAAAAGAGTTATTGTCTCACAAAAAATACGAACCGTAATAATCGAAAGATTAAAACCTCAGTTAAAAGCTGATGAATTTGATATTAATTCTTTAGACATGAAAACCGATAAGATATATATAAATAACATTCTGTATAAAAAAGATAATTTAAGTGTAAAGATCGCTAGCATTGAAATTGATTACTCTTTAATGAAATTACTCACAAAAGGTATTAATTTTAAAGAGTTGGTAGAAAATATTAGGATCAATTCTGTGCAATTTGAGATCGATCGTAGCTATGAAATTTCTGCAAAACTTAATTGGGATTTTGATATAGAGCAATATCGATCTATCCTTAATCCTCTGAAAAATTACTCATATCTTGACACGATCGAAGTGAATAATTTTAATTTTGACCTAAACTCTCAAAATAGTAATACTATCAGAATATTTGACAATCTTTCCGGGGGTTTGATTTTTGACAAAAAAGGTGCCCTTAATTTTGTTTTAGATGGCAAATTGTTAAGATCTGAAGAAAAAAATGTATTTCTGAAAGGTAAACTAAACTACACATCTTTAAATTCAGAGTTCAATTTAAAAGTAAATCGAAGTCAAATTCCTGAATTAACCGGAATATTTGGAGAGTATAAAACTGAATTTGGTTTCTATCAAGGTAAACTGGACCTTGAAATAAATAAATACGGAAATAATCAGATCTTCCTCTTCGGTGATTTTAGATTGAATGATTTTGCAGGTAATATTCTTGACAAAATGAGACTTAGTAATGTAAATCTCCTACTTTCATATTATAACGGATCTCTGTTTTTCAATGAATTTAACGGATATGTTGATAAGATACCTTTTGAAGTCGAAGGGATGTTATATAACATACTGAACCCTCAGGGAGATATTTATTTATCCCTCAATAATTTAGATGATAATGAAATTAAGAAATCGGTATCAAAATTCATTGATCATCCGAGCTTTATGTATCAATTTAACTTCTTCAGCCAAAATTCATTGATGTTACATATGAATTTCCAAAATTCAAAGATCTCAACAAATATTGATGTTTTAGCCCCAAGAGTTACGATCAAAAATAAGTTACTTGAAAATATTAAGTTAAGTGGATTTTACAATAAGGATAGAATCTCCATCTCAAAATGCAGTTTCATGACAAATGCAAATGCAGTAAATTTCACTGGTAATTACTATATTTCAGGATCACAAAAAAAATCTTACGATCTTGCCTTCAGCTCTACAGGATCGATCTTTACAGAGATCCCTTTCCTTAAAACAACAAAGATAAAGAAAGTACCTACTATCCTGAAAGGAAAAATCAAAGGACGTTCAATTGATGATTACAGTATGACAGCAAGGTTGGAAGCTTACGATTTTGAAAAAGACGAAAGTGATATTTTATTTTATTCCAGTTTCGATATTGAGGATGGTATTATTATGTTTAAAATTCAGAATAGTGAAGATATTCATCTGGGAGAAGGATTTTATAATCTTAATTCCAGTGAATACAGATTTGAAGGTGACGATCTTCTAAAACCCATCAAGTTACTATATGGAAAGACTTTCATCAATGAAAAAGATTTAATCAGTTTTGACCTTGACGGTAATAATAAAATAGCAAATATTCATACTAATTCTGAAGATTCTACTTCTTTACTTTATGGAGAACTAGATGCAAAATTTAAGATTGACTCAGAATCAGCTGAATCATTTGTAAACTGGGCTCCAAATCATAAAAACAAATATAGTAAACCTGCAAATTTCAGACTTGTTTTTACAAAAAACGATATAAATATCTCAGATATTTACTTGGATTATAAACCGATAGTAGGTGAAGCTTGGTTGGACCTGAAAACTGAAGAGATCGGTGGTAATTTAGATGCAAAAGAACTTGAATTCGGAAGTATTTTTGGATTTAGAGAATTTTCTTCAAATACAAATTTAAATATTAAAATTTCAGGACATTCTCACACACCTTATATTGACCTTACTATACAAGAAAATGAATTTATGTATTTTCCAGGTGAGGACTTCGAAAGCATTAATCTTACAGGTGAAGCGGAGATACACCTTGAAGGAAAAAAGATCAGGGTTGAAAAAGTTCTAGTTTACGATGATAAGGATAATAAAATTTGTACATTATCGGGTAGTATTAAAAATTTCAATGAATATTCACTTAACACTTATGGTGAATTAGATCTGAATTTTCTTTCTGCTTTATTAGGAAAAGATGTACTCAAAGGTAAATTGAAATACAAGTTAGATAGCGAAGGAACAAAAGATTCTCCTAGACTGAATAAATGTATAATAGATCTGAAAGATTCAGAATTTAATGGAGATCCAATAGACAGAATGAAAATGATACTGACTGGATCATCTGATCGAGGTTTTTATCTTGAACTATTCCAGTTAGAACTTAATAAATATTTAAATTTAAGTGCTGCTGGCTTTGTACCTTATGATCAAGAAGAAGAAATGAAGCTGGCAGGATATTTCCATGGTGATATTTTAGGTTACTTGAAGCATAAATTTGAATTGATCGAAACAGGATATAGTGAGAACGAAGGAAGTTTTATCATAGGTGGAAATATATTTAAACCAAAGATCGATGATCTGGAAATATACTTTTATGACGGTTTCATGAATTTTAAAGATATTACTGGCAAACTTGATAATATAAGAGCTAAATTAGTTGTAAAAGATGAAAAAACTTTTGATATAACCCAACTTTCTTTGAAATGTGCTGAATCTGGCAATAAGGTTTTAGTGGATAATGTTCATGGGAATAAGAGTTACTCTGATATTATTTTACCTGGTGGGTTTAATGTTGGTCATTTCACCTTAAATTTCCCTGATGGAGGGGTTTTAGGTCGTGTGCCTGGTATAATGCAGAAAGACTCTTATGGAACAATTCAGCTTTCAGGAATGGATTCGGATAAATTTAGAGTTGCAAAAAGCCCTTCTGGTCTTTCGTTGATCGGGAGAGTTGAATTGAGAAATTCAAACATTGCATTTCCCGGAAATAAAAGTCTTCCGCAAAGAAACAGTAATAAGCCAAACATATTTATGGAAACGGTCTCATTAGATCTTGATATAATACCATCATCCGGCAATACATACTATTATAACAGTTCAACTTCTGAAACTTCATTCTGGGAAAAAATAAAAAGTTCCTTTACTAAATTTGATAATGAACTAAGCAATGTAAAATTGCCAGTAGTAGGTTCAAATGTGGGATTAAGACTTATCGGTCCTCTTAGTGATCCTAGAAAACTTGAATTATCCGGCGAAGTAAACGGTAGAAATGGTTCGTGTAATTACTCAGCTTTTTCATTCAAAATAGATGATGCAACTGTAACTTTTAGTGAGGCTAAGAATAAAAATGGAATTATGGATCCATACATTAAAGCAATCGGTAAAACAGTTGTTAAAACGAAATTAGATTCAACCGGTTACTCAGGATACGAAAATATCTATATTAAGGTCGTTACTAAAGACGATGACGAGATAGTTGATACTGAGGGTGGTAGAGTAAGTAATTTCTCAATTCTATTACTTGATGAGAATGGAAATCCTTGGTTACAGGATGATGAAACTATAACAGATATAGATACAGGTGGTACGGCAAGAGAATTATTTAACGAAGCACTTGATACTCGAATACTTAGCCCGTTTATCAATCCAATAGAAACTGCCATAGGTAAGTTACTTGGAGCTCAAGTTTCTATCAGACCAAATATTACTTCAAATATTACACAGGAAAGACCGGGTGGTACTTTCATTCCGGAGTCATATGGCGGTTATTTTGTTGGTAGTGAATTCTATATATCAAAGTTCTTTACCGATGATCTTGCTTTGACCTGGAATTCAAAATATATTGGTTCCGAGGAATATACAGAGGTGATCGAGCAGACTTATGGTTATAAGAATAATCTCGGATTTGATTACAGACTTACAAATCATCTGCTAACAACTGCAGGATATCAATACGACACACTTAATGAAACTTCCGGTTATAACGTGGGACTATCATTTAGATATAGGTTTATGAATATTTCTCAGCCTGTAGATTACATAAAAAACTTTTTTAGGAAATAATATGACTCAAGTTGAAATAATAATATTAGCCTTAGCTTTATCAGCTGATGCTTTTGCAGTATCAATATCAAGCGGTGTATGTGTAAAACATGTTAAATTCATACAATCTTTGAAGATGGCGGTGTTCTTTGGATTTTTTCAGGGAATTATGCCAGTGATAGGCTGGTTTGCAGGAACTGTTTTCTATGAATATATGAAACACTATGGCAAATGGATTGCTCTTGCTTTGCTTGCCAGTATTGGTATGAAAATGATAATTGAAAGTTTTGATCATGAAAATGAAAAATGTAAAGATTACTTTAATACAAAGATACTTTTCATCCTTGCACTAGCAACAAGTATTGATGCACTTGCTGCAGGTTTAAGCTTAAAATTTCTCGAAATTGATATTTTTTATCCTGCTTTAATAATTACAATCGTTACTTTTATTGTATCATTACTCGGAATATTTATCGGAAAAAGAGCAGGTAATATATTTGGTAGGAAAGCTGAAATTGCAGGTGGGTTGATCCTGATCGGAATCGGAATTAAACTGGTTATTTAAAAAGTGTTAGGGCACAAAATGTTGTGCCCCTACAACTGCCAACTTTAAACTATCTTTGCTCTACTTTAAAACCTTTCTTGCTCAAAATATCAACAATTCCACCTTTATCAATCATATGACCTGCTCCAGCCACAACAAAATACTTCTTATCAGTTTTATCGTTCAAGTAAGTTAATATCTTATCTGTCATTGTAACATTTCTGTCACCAATTAACTTATCATATAGTGGTTTTAGCTTAGGTTTTCCGACATACTCTTCCTTGATGATCTTGACCATTTCTTTAGCATCACCTTTTTTCCAAGCTTCTAACATACCGTTAAATTTATCTTTCATATTTGAAGATTCCTCAACTGAGCTTTTTAAAAATTCAATCTGCATTTCATCAGAAAAACCACTCAATAACTCAATCTGGAAAGCTGCTGACTCAAGCTCTAAGATCTTTTTCTTATCTTTCGCCAGTTTTAAGAAATGCATATCAATACCGTTTTCCAAATTTAGCCCCATCTTCATAAGCTGTAGCTGAGCTAGAGTTAAAGTGATAAGCCATGGTTTCATGCCACCTGCCAGTTCAATAGTGATCATACCTGTTTTCTTTAATTCTTCACCAAGCTTTTTATAAAGATCTTCAGGTATCTCACTTTTCAGGGTTTTACCTCCCGCATACATTCCTTTTTGTATTGTTAGTTGTTGAACTTTTGCCATATCAATATTTGCCGCATCAGCTTCTACAACTAGGAAATCAGATTTCTCGTAAGAAGTTTCAATCTCTTCTTTAAGAGGATACATATCATCCGGTACAACATGAACTGAACCTAATAAAAACACTTTATCATTTCCATTAACATCCTTTACTTTCCAAAACAAACCTTTATCATTTGCAGCTGAAAGATAAATTGTAATAACAAGAAGTAATACTATTATTCTTTTCATCATAGCCTCGTCTTATATTAATGTTTTATTATTTATTTTCTTCTTCATATTCCTTCCAATTCGTTATTACCAATATAGATGCAGGTAAAATGTGAGCAAAGTATATCAAAGCAACTGTGAAAATGATGTTAATACTCCATGCAGTAACTGAAAGTACAAGCATTATAGCTAGAGCTATTATAGTAAAAATAGCATATGCAAGTTTAGATGTTTTTCCAACTATCTTTAATTCCCTTTCATCCAGTTTTTCTAATGATCTGTGGACGAAAGACCATGTTCCCGTTTTTATATACGAAAAGTAGAAACTTATAATAAACAGAGTTATGAAAAATACTTCTGATGATATAAACATCCAAGTCCAATCCAGATCTTTCATATACTGGAATGTGATCACGATGAATACCAGACTAAGATAGTTCATCAGCATAAAATGGATCTTACTCAATTTTAAGTTCTTCATCTTATTTCTCCTATGTTTGTTTTATGATGATATTGAAAATCAGGATGTGATTTTTTTCGTAAGGGGGAAGATGGAGGACCCTCCCCTTACGATTCGCCAAAAACACTGTATTTTGGCGGTTTTGTGTGAGCGTTTAACTTATATTAAGTTGCATTTTCTCGAATGCAATTTCACTTAATGGTTTCATTGGTTTTGAAGAAAATATAAACTCAATAGGTTTGTTCAATACTTCTGATATCCTGAATGCAAGATCCAGACTTGGATTGTATTCCTCTCTTTCCAGATATCCAACAGTTTGAAAATTTACTCCAATCTTATTCGCAAGTTCTTTTCGTGTCATGCCAATCTCTTGGCGAAGAAGAGACACTCTATTGTATAGTTTTCTTGACTTCATGTTATAAATATACAACATTTATCTTAACAATACAACAGTTATTTGATTTTCTTAAAATTACGATCGTTTAATTTTATAAAAATATATAATTGATAATTTTGATTTATTATCTTATTGTAACATTAACAAAAAAATAATAATGAATTATAGGGGAGCGTTATGAAAGAATTAATGACCGTTGGTAGTTTTTGAATTTCGGTGTAGAAAGTGCTAAGAAGAATTGGCTGAAATTCTTCGGAATGATAATCTTTGCTATCATAGTGATGATTATAACTATTTTTGTTGGTTCAAAATTAGGAGACACAGTTGGTACTTTGGTAATGATGGTTGTATCAATCTTATTGTCCTTTGGGTTTATCAAGAATACGATCAATTTAACTAGAGATCAGCCAATTGATTTCAAAGCATTCTTTAACTCAAATCCTATGACCATGATCAATTTTCTTATCGCAGGATTTATCACTTCTATCTTGATTTCAATTGGTTTAGTACTTTTAATCATTCCTGGGATTATCTTAGCTTACATGTTTATCCTTGTTCCTTATTTGATAATTGATAAAGACATGGGAGCTTT
>JAQIDB010000110.1 GCA_027858225.1 Candidatus Delongbacteria bacterium | reverse complement strand
AATGCAAATAATCTAATGTAACTTAGAATATCTCCGAATAATCCTGTAATATCATACAATTCCCAAAGACCTTTTCCAATTCTTACAAATATATTTGCTTTTGGATCATTGAATAATAAGATCATTGCAACACCGACTAAGGCAGTTTTTCCAGCGATTCCTGAAATTGTATCAAGATAAGCTAATGAATTTATAACACTCTCTTCTACCTTTAGATAACCCAGGATTGCTTTAACACTCATCCCAAGAAGACTGATCAGTAACAGCATCCATCCGAATGTGGAGATAGCATACATCCATCCATTTTGTTTGATCGCATTTGCTGCTTTGATTATCATACCAAATAGGATCTGTACAACTCCCAGCCCTAATGCCAACCAGAACATATCATTACTATCAAGGAACATATCATTGAATTTCCAGTCGATGATCTTGAGATCAATACCAAATACCGTTCCTCCGATCGCACCCATTATTATTGTCATGAGACCAAGAAATTGTCCTAGCGTTAGAATTGGCTTGAATTCTTTAGCAACTTTAAACTTTAAGATTGTCATAGCAAGTACGATCACAAAACCATAACCTGCATCACCTAAGCAGAATCCAAAGAAAAGCATAAAGAATGGTGCAAAGAACATTGTAAGATCTATCTCTGTGTAAGAAGGTAAGGAAAATAACTTGCCAATAGGCTCAAACATTGCAGCAAACCAATTATTCTTTATCATTATTGGTACTTTTGCAATTTCTTCTTCTGATGCTACACCTTCCAAGTATAATGTATTATTACTTTCTAGATATTCCACCATTCCAGATGAGTCAGTTTCAGGAACCCAGCCCTCTAATACTGTTAATTTACCTTCAGCTTCTTTTGAACATTGAGCTTGGATCTGCTCAAATTCCTTTTTATTTTCTATATCATTCTTAAAATCAGTGATAAATTTAATGTCTTCTTCTGCATGTCTATCTAATTGTGCATTATCCAGCTTGATCTGATCACGAATTTTTTTAATCTCTACTTTAAGTTCTGATATTGATCTTTCAGGCAACTTAAATTCATCAACTTTGATATCAATCTCTTCATCTTTCTTAGCGAAAAGAACAAAATTAACATTGTTCGCTCTTGATATGATCTCTATTGCATACTTATTCAACCATTCTTCATCAAAAGCCTTTTCAGAGCAAGTATAGAACTTAACGTTAATATCTGCTTCTGATAATTTATTAACTGAATCTAAAGAGAAATCTCCCCATGGTTGTAAAGATTGCAATTCGTTATTCAAATGATGACATTTTTGCAAGTTTTGATCAATGTCCAATAAAAGCTTATCTACATCTTCGATCAACTCCAGTGGATCTATAGTTTTTTCTACTTCTTTAGCTACTTTACCTCTTGATTTAAAGACCTTAATAGTATGCTCAATCCTTCTTATCAAATTTATCTTATTACGGATCTCATCAGCAACTTCATCAGTTCTTTCTATCACATGAACGACACCTATATCCTGAAGCTCGTTCAAGAATTTATCATATTCTCTGTGATAGATCAGGAATGAATATTTTTTCATAGGTACTATCATGCTTCTACCTCCATTGCCTGACGATTCTTAACTATCTTCTGTGAAGATTTAGAAAGGTTTTCTTCATCTTCCATGAATCTTTTTATCTTTAATATCGCTTCTTCAAATCCAGGTATTTGTACCTTTTCATACAGGTTTACTTTTTGAGTCGTTTTTCTACGAGCATGCTCAAGCAATCCTGTTTTCACGAAAAACAATTCTCTTTCAATTGCAATTCCCACAAGATTCTTTAGTATTGCAATTCCATCAGGAAACCATTCCGGCGAATCAAAAAAGCTATACTTTTTCACACTGAAGATTATCTCATCCAGAATAGGTATTTTAACACCGGCAATCTTTTTTGTAGATAATATTACATCATCTACCGATAAGAGTTCTTTATCAAATTCATTCCAGAGACCTACCATACCATCATAAGTTTTCATCTCAGAGATCAAGTTAGAATCAAGTTCATTGGCTTTATTCTTAGCCTTTTTTACTTCCATCCTGAGAGCTGCTTCTTTATTTTTAATAGTCGGTAAAGCCCTAACCCTGATCTTCAATTGCTTATCGAGTTGTTGAAGCGCTATTTTATTGTACTGAAATTTTATAGCCATTTTTTATACTCAGATTTTAATTAACAAGGTTATTTTTTCGGCCAATACTTTTTAACTAACTCATCCTTAATACCAAGCTCAGCCTTTTCGAAGTTCTCACCGAATAATCTCCAACCTGTATCAAGCATAGCATCAATATCAACATTAACATCAATTGCAAGTAGATCGTTAGAATAGCCCTTTGCGAACTTAAGAGTTCTTTCATCATAATCATTCAGATCGAAACCATTTTCAAGCTTTGTCTTTGCGTTTGCAGCATCTGCAAATATTCTGATTGCAGCGTTCATTACCTGTGGATGATCTTCTCTTGTTTGTTTACCGATTACAAGCTGCTTTAATCTTGATAAACTTCTAAATGGATCAATGATAACCTTACCGATATCAGTATCTCTTCTTAGGAATAACTGACCTTCAGTTATATAACCTGTGTTATCAGGTATTGCATGTGTAATGTCGCCACCAGATAAAGTCGTTACAGCTATGATAGTAATCGAACCACCTTCAGGAAATTGAACTGCTTTTTCGTATATTTTCGCAAGATCACTATAAAGAGATCCCGGCATACTATCCTTTGAAGGAATTTGATCCATACGATTCGAAACAATACTCAATGCATCTGCGTAAAGAGTCATATCTGTCAATAGAACAAGAACCTTTTCATTCTTTTCATGTGCGAAATACTCAGCAGTTGTTAGAGCCATATCAGGAACCAACAGTCTTTCAACTGGAGGATCTTCAGTAGTATTGATAAAACTTATAATTCTATCCAATGCACCAGCATTATCAAAAACATTCTTAAAGAATAAGTAATCATCATTTGAAAGTCCCATTCCACCCAGAATAATTTTGTCTGCCTTTGCTCTCAAAGCAACCTCAGCCATAACCTGGTTGAACGGTTGGTCAGGATCTGCAAAGAAAGGTATCTTCTGACCAGTTACAAGCGTATTGTTTAAATCGATACCTGCAATTCCAGTTGGAATAATATCGGAGGGCTGCTTTCTTCTCACAGGATTTACCGATGGTCCACCGATCTCAACTTCTTTTCCTTCAACTGCTGGGCCACCATCAATAGGGTAGCCATAAGCGTTGAAAAATCTACCCGCTAATTCTTCTCCAACTTTAAGTGAAGGTGCTTTACCCATGAAAATAACTTCAGCATTTGTTGGAATTCCTTCAGTACCTGAAAAGATCTGAAGCGTTACATCGTCACCCTGGATCTTTACTACCTGAGCCAATCTTCCGTTCACAGTAGCGATCTCTTCATAACCAATACCTGTCGCTTTTAAAGAACAAGTTGCTTTGGTTATCTGAGTGATCTTGGTGTATATTTTTTGAAAAGCTGTCGTTTCCATTATACCGCCTTTCTTTCATTAATTTTAGTTTCAATTTCTTTTAGATAACCATTAAATTTTTCCGATTCATACTCTGAATAATTCATTTGCTTAAATGTATTGATTATTGACTTGAAATAAGGATTAACTTCTTCGAAAGAATCAAATTTAAAATCAGTATTGTATACTGCTAGCACTTGAGCAAGCATGAACTTCTGTCTTTCAAGAGATGTTGATTTGTCAATATCATCAAATGCATCTTGTTGAAGAAAAACAAAATCAATTACTTCTGCTTTCCAATATTTTAAATGATAATCAATTGGAACACCATCATCACCAAGTATATTGATCTGCTCTGAAGCTTCCTTACCCTTCAACAAATAATCTTTTACCAAAGTAACATTGCTAACCCAATCTTCTGCAATAGTTTTCTTTAAGTATTCTTGAATTTCTGGATATTCTAAATATTTCGAATAACTGTCTATTGGATCAATTGCAGGATATCTTTTACTATCAGCTCGATCTTGATTCAATGCGTAGAAACATCTTGCTGCTTTCTTTGTAGATTCAGTCACAGGTTCTTTCAAGTTACCACCAGCAGGCGAAACAGTACCGAGGAAAGTGATAGATCCCGACTCAGCCTCTTTTCCATCAGCTTTCATCTGGTTAAGATAAACAAATCCTGCTCTAGCATAGAAATTTGAGATAATTGCAGGAAGGTCCATTGGGAATGCATCTGGTCCCGGTAGCTCTTCCATTCTGTTAGACATCTCTCTCAAAGCCTGTGCCCATCTTGAAGTTGAATCCGCAAGTAATAATACCTTAAGACCCATTGCTCTATAGTATTCAGCAATTGTCATACCTGTATAAACAGAAGCTTCTCTGGCTGCAACAGGCATATTTGAAGTGTTACAGATAATTGTAGTTCTTTCCATCAGCTTTCTACCAGTTCTCGGGTCTACCAATTCTGGAAATTCTGTAAAGATCTCTACAACCTCATTTGCTCTTTCACCACAAGCTGTTACGATGATCATGTCTGCTTCAGCCTGCTGAGATACAGCATGTTGAAGAACAGTTTTTCCGGCACCGAAAGGACCAGGAATAAAACCAGTTCCACCTTCAGCTAGTGGATTAAGTGTATCCATTGTTCTTACACCAGTTTCCATGATTTTGAAAGGTCTTGGTTTATTGTTATAAGCCTTAATTGGAACTTTTACAGGCCATTTTTGCATCATAGTTACTTCATGGTCTTTTCCACTTTCATCAGTTACTACTGCAACAACATCTTTAGTCTTATAAGTCCCATTTGCTACAATCGATTTTACAGTAAAATTACCTTCAAATTTAAAAGGTACCATGATCTTATGTGGCATCCATCCTTCAAGAACTTCTCCTAACCAGCTTCCAGCTTCTACTTTATCACCAACTTTTGCTATTTGTGTAAATTCCCATTCAGCATCATCGTTCAATGGAGCTGTGTAATCACCTCTTTTCAGAAATACACCTTTCATCTTATCAAGATCATTCTGAAGTCCATCATAGTTCCTGGATAAAATTCCAGGCCCTAATGTAACTTCGAGCATATGACTCATAAATTCAGCATCTGTTCCGACTTTTAATCCCCTTGTACTTTCAAATACTTGAGTATATGCTTTTTTGCCTATGATCTTGATAACCTCAGCCATTAGATCAACACCGGGCATTTTTATAAAACATATCTCGTTTTGAGAAACGGGTCCGTCAGCCTCGACAATAACAAGATTGGCAATAATCCCTACTACTTTTCCTTTTGTAGCCATCTTTTACCCTTTTTTATTTTTAATTATTTTTTTCCATTGAAATCTTCCGGAAACTCGTAACCTGATTCAAGGTCTTTAATGAGTTTTTCGAACATCTCTTTACCTGTTTCAGGATCTAAGCTGATCCATCTTTCTATCATTTCAAGTTTGATGTAATATGATATCAGTTTCTCTACTGTGAAATAATTGAAAAAGGTTCCTTCATCAAGCCAATTCCATTTCAACATGTCTATTGCTTTCTCTCTTTGCAATAAGTCTTCAATTGCGTAGATCGATAATAATTGCTCGACATACGGGTACTCAGCACTCAAACCAAAATCTCTTGAACTGCTTTTTGCAATCGCTTCAGAAACATGGTTAAATTCAATTAGTTCACCTTCAATAGGCAACTCATATTTTCGGCAGTTCAATGCTGAAAATACATTCTTAAAGTTGAGATCCATTTCAAACCATTCACGAACAAATCCATTCTTACTTTTCAGGATAAAGTCATAGTAAAGCTGTGTTAATCTTTTCTTATCTACATCTTTATCAAATTCGTCATCGTGATATTCTGTGATAAATTCTTGAATATATTCAACGATATTGATAGGTTCTTCTATTGCTTCATCGATATCCTGTTGAGAATATACTCCACCATTGATAAAATCATGTTTCTGTTTTATCATAGTTTTGAAAAGATTTTCATTATCAATCTTGTATTTGAATAATTTGAAATACTTAAAACTATCTTTCCCAACATATTCTTCCATATCTGAAAGAAAATCAGCTGATCCATAAGATAATTTAGTATCATCGAGCGTGATATTTGGAAGACCTGATACTAAACAATAATAGTTTTGTGGCATTTCTATTCTCCTTCGAACAATAAAGTAGTTGTTTTAGGTCGTAAATATCTTTTGAAGAAATTTGCGAAATCAGCATCAGTAAAACTCATTTTGTAGCTTCCATCTGCAGGACCGATCTTGAATCCGCTAGTCATTTCATTGCTTAGATTAACAACAAGTTCACCTTTCAACAATTTACCAGCGTTGCTTTTCAAATATTCAGCAAGTTCTGATTTCTTATCTTCTGGTAAGATAACTTCAAGATCTGTAGCACCTTCTGAGCTAAGACTCTTAATTGATGATTCAATAAGACTTTTTACAAAATCTTTGTCATCCATCGTAGTTTTCACATTTTCACTAATCACACCTGCTGTAATAATGTCAGTAATCTTTTGTTTTACTTCGCTTAAAGCTTGTTTTGCTGCAAGTTTCATTTCAGATTCACCATTTCTCTTGATCTCATCTGATTTCTTATTTGCATCTTCAATGATCTTTTTTGCTTCGTTTTGGGCATTGCTTAATTCTTTTGCAGCTTTCTCTTTAGCATCTTTTACAATGTTCTCAGCTTCGATTTTAGCTTTTTCAACGCCTTCGGAATAGATCTTTTCAGTTAATTCCTGAAGTTTCTTTTCCATTGAACTCTCCATTTATTATTAATTTTTATGCTTATTGTATAGACGACCTACAAGGGCGTCTTTTTTTCCAGTGTAAAGTAAGAAATATTCATTATTCAACTGCAATTTCTACTTCTACTTAACTCGCGAGTGTAAATTTATTTTTTTTTAAATATATTGTCAAGTAAATTTTTTATATTATTATATCTCTGTTAAAATATTTACAATTCCACATTTGACAATTATTTCTTGTGATACAATATTTTTTATGCTTTTAGCTAAATTATTTATATAAAATTTCGAACAACCTATATCTGATTATTTATATATATACATAATATACATGTTTGCAATTCCAGATAATTTTCACATAAAAAAAAGCGACTTTTAAAAAGCCGCTTTTTTTGTTAATTCAATATTTGTTGTGTTATTTATTTGTACCAGTATCATCATCTACGACAACTTCAACTTTCATCAAAGTGACGAATTGCTCTTGGTTAATACTATTGGTACCGGCTGGTCCACCAGTCCATCTGTAATCGTCATTAAGACCGTTTGATGTTCCATTTATTTCACTCGGTCCAGAACCCCAACCTACACCTGAGCCAAAATCTTCATCATAGAATCTCTTATCCTGCACAAATGCAATAGTTCCTTTGAATGAATTTGAACCAGTTACTTCTTGCTGCTGATTCATAATAAAACTACCGATGTTATACAGACGAACGGATGCATTCGACGAAGGAGTACCGATATCACCAAAACCAAGGAAATATCCACAAGTAGTAAATAAGACTCCATAATCCTTAAGTTTCGTAAGATCTATTTGGTTTCCTCTTTTTCCATCTGCCTGAATACCGGTTAAATCTGAGACTGACTCTGTATTAACCAAACCCAGACCTGATATAATACTTAAATGAGAGTCAGCTACTAGATTACCTTGAATATCCTTTAAGTACATAGCCTCGTATAATTTAGACATCATATCCATAGTTGGTGACAGTAACTTCGTATCAGTATATGTACCATATAATGTTCTTACAGATTCCAACTCCTTTAAATAAAGATCCTCAGTAACTTCTACACAACTTTGTTGAGTAATCAATGAGAAATTGTCACTTGAGCTTCCATAGATAGAGACAGTTGAGTAGGTACTATCAACTGCAATAGCTGTTATACCGCTTGAGGAAACTGGTACTTTTTTTTCTACTACTGTGTTAGCTGCAGAGATCTCAGCAAATGTTTCCCACCTATTGTCTAAAGTGTTCAATGGTGTTAAATCTGTTGTAAATAATTTTATCTGTATCGTTGATCCGGCCACATAACCTCGTTTGGGATTAAGCATGTAGATACCATCAGCTGTGGTGTTAGATTCCTCTGCAACTGTATCCCAGTCCCAAACTATATCAGTAACACTCATTGAATCGACTTCCTCCCAACCTCCACGCACTGATGCATTTATTTGCTTAATTGATTCTGCTTCATCACCCGCACCTTCTGCATACACTCCATGCTCAACATTCGAATCTGTAATAAAAGGATTTGTATTTCCTCCCGTTCCGTATTGTGAAGCTGTTCCAGCTGAAGATTGTATTCTTCCGTAAAATGTAGGACCTTGTTTATCAGAACCAGACATATAATCAAATCTAACTTGCTCTGCAAAGTAACTTTGTCCGAATCTGAAGTCGTAAGATTTGTAAACACCTTTCCTTCCATTTGTTTCAGCATATTGGGTGTGCACCATACCTTCATTGTATTGCAACCATCCGGTTGTTGTCTCTATCGAGTTGTGCATATCTGACAATACTATCCTGTATGTACTTCCGGTTTTATCGTCAACAGCCCAAGTATCCATGACCCAAACAGCTCTAAACTCGTCATCCTTTCTTTCACCCTTGTATCTAAGCAAGTACAATGTGTAAGTTTCATTGGAATTTGGATATTGCAAATTCAATATTTCAGAAGATGGATGTAAATAAAGTTCATCATTAGTTGCAATACCACTACATGATGAAGGCAAATTACCCAAAACAGAGCTATTATCTAATGAAGCTAGATGCCCATTTATTTCATGATACACACCATCTACAGTTGTTGACCAAGCACTACCTCCCGTACCATCAGCATTAGTACCGTCTTCCAGATTGTAATCATTCCATGGAGTAGGATCAATAATAACTTGATCTGGTTTCCCTTTTTGATCTCCAATATTTGGAACATTCTCATCCACAACACTGAATCTTACCTTACTTGCTTCAGGTTGGTAGAAATAAGGCCACCTTATTCTTGTGTTGACCACTTGATCTGACCACCAACTTACGGAAAAATTCGAACCACTTTCCGCTGCCCAATATAATTTTACCTTATCTACTTGATTTTGAACACTTCGATTAGCATTCGTAGTAAATGTGAAAAAACCGGTTGCCATAATCAGTAACATTGTTACAATCATGATAGCCATCACTAAACCCATACCTTTTTTATTTTGTTTCATGGTAAACCTCCCTGTTTGTAAGATTACCCGTTAATTTTTTAAAATTCATTTTATTCTTCATCAGCTATATAGTCACCTGGATCGAAAATGTCAGGAAAACCGCTAGGATCATGTCTGCAATATACTCTTGTGGATATTATATTCTGTTTCAGATTCTCACCGACCACGTAACTTTCTATCAACACGTCTATGCTGATATCCACAAAGAATAAATTTGAAGTTATATTAGGGACACTAAAAGTACCACTGATTTCATTTGTTGATTCACCCATACCTATCAGCTTCATAGGAACATCATCTCTCGTAAATTGTCCACTAACAAACTTCCACGTTATGTTTGATCCATCAGTTAGAGTTATTAGCAACTCCTCTTCAGTTACAGCTTTTAAGATAGCACCGCTTCTTACATCATTTGAAATCATATTTTCAATTCTAGTAAAGTTAGCCTTTACCATTGCTTCTTGCACACTTGAATTAATCATATGATTCGCATCAACAATAAAAAACAACGAACCAGCACCCACGATAGCCGCAAGAACAGCAACAACTATCACCTCAACTAATGTTAAACCTTTCTTCATATTAATTACCTCCTACTGGTCCGGATTGTTTGTGTACATTGCCATATACATTGAATTTGGAGAATCAGTATTGGAATAAGTAACATCCCAACTAACTCTTGCAACCACTTGAAACAAATCTGAATCCGTTAATGGGGTTATCTGATATTCAACAAAATATGTCCAATTACTTTCATTACCACCTGAAATGCTTAGATTTCTGGAAACTTGATCCGCAGTGAAGCCACCATATGTGTCTGTATCATTAGGAACTTTATTTGCTAAAAAAGACTCTAAATCAGCTACTGTCGTTCTCCTTTGAATACCTTCGAATCTCTCATCGATAATTTCAGCGGCATTTGCCCTATGAATTCCATTTCGTATTATTTTCTTCGCCGTAACAAAACTCATCAATATCCCTGTTAAACTAATGACTAGAATAAGCGCTGTTACCAAAACTTCGATTAGAGTAAAACCTTTTTTCATTTCTATCACCTCACTTGAAACACAACTTAATTAAAAGTTGGTTCGTAGTTAATAATATTGTTATTGTACCTTTTTTCCTTAAAACATTCTGATCGTTGAACCATCAAAATTAAAATGTAAAACTTTTAGTTTTCATCCTTATATGCTTTCCTCCTAGTTAAATTTCGTTTCTAACTCTCTATTAACTTTCTATTTATCTACTAGCCCGACACTTATAATATAGCGTTTGTATTTGATCAAGTCAACAACAAAATATTTTAATTTATCACTTATATGTATTTAATTTAGGTATGCATCAAATAATTCTTCTAACGATTTTAATAGCTTCTCAATGTAGATTGGAACTGATTTTGCGTAGATATCCAATCCAATTATTGCATTAACGGTCGAATCTGTTTTTGATGCGTCTCTTAATCGGTTTGCTATCGAACTGTTCATTGTCCCAATATCTTTGTAGATTTTTTTCAATCCTTTCAGATCAAAATCAAATTCACCTGATTTTTTGTGCTTAAAATATTGTGCTAAGAAATACATTGATGTAGCTCTATAAATTGTTGAATCCCTATCAGAAAAAGGCAGATGAAAAAATGCCATAGGTTTAAAGTAAGCACTGATCGGGCATCCTGACATTGCAGACACTAATCCCATCATTGACCCAACAGCCTTCTGAACACTCGTATGCTTAGAAATTACTTTTTTATCCAAATAAACTTCTACAAAAACCTTCTCAAACGACTTCATTCCATCAAAATACTTTACTAAATTTACTAGAGACACAGCCATAGGGCAATGAGTATCTTCGTGAACACTTGAAGGACAATTCGGACATTGATGATAGTTTAATAAGGTCCAATGTGGTAACTTTTCAGGTTTAACACCTTTCAATTCGTAGCTATCCTTATCCCATTCAAAATCAAATACTTTTTCTCTACCATCTTCAAACTTGTACTTGTACGTAATCTTTTTCAAATTTTATCCTTACGTGGTGGTTCTTTTTATATACATTAGATATACAATTGATAAAAATATGTAAAAAAATGCAAAAAGTAAAGGATGTTATTTTGACTTATTACGAATTTTTTTGAAGAATTCTTGCATTAACTCTCTTATCTCTGGTTCCATTATCCCACCAAAAACTTCAACTTTTTTATATAAATTAAGATCTTTAACACCATTGTACTTTGTTTCCATAAAACCCATTCTTGGATCAGCAACCCCATAAACGATCCTACTAACTCTGCTTAATAAAACTGCTCCAGTACACATCATACATGGTTCAACAGTAACATATAGTGTGCAATCTATCAATCGCCAATTATCTTCATGATTCTCAGCTGAAGTTAAAGCTATCATTTCTGCATGGGCAGTAGCATCTCTAAGCAGTTCAACCTGATTGTATCCTTCTCCGATCACAATCCCATCTTTGACGATAACTGCACCAATTGGAACTTCTCCCTGCTTAAAAGCTTCCAATCCTAATGCAAATGCCTTACGCATAAAATATTCATCATTCTTTTCTATCATATATATAATTCCTTCTTGTTTACTCGCTCACGGGAAGACGTGGGAGCCTTCCCCTACATTCCTATCTTCTTGTAAATATTTTTTTATTCGTGTGTATAGGGTTCAAGGTATTGAACCCGTACATCCGCCTCATCTTTTCTCTGTGTTCTCTGTGTTCTCTGTGGTAAATTTTTTTTCGTGTTATTTCGTGGTTAATATCTTTTATAATCGGTAGTCTTTCCACAACTTTATCAATGCATCACTATTTCCAACACTGAAAAGATTTAAATATTCAGGATCATCGTAAATAGTTTCTTTTTTTTGTTTATCAAATTTAACACCTAATGAGTTTTGCAATTCATCAATTATATCTTTCTCGATCTTTTTCATAAAATGAATATGGAAATACAATCCCATTGGTTGATAAGATGTAAGCCATCTTTTCATAAA
The DNA here is from genome assembly GCA_027858225.1 of Candidatus Delongbacteria bacterium. Classification (GTDB taxonomy): domain Bacteria; phylum UBA4055; class UBA4055; order UBA4055; family UBA4055; genus WTAK01. The sequence goes on along the minus strand of JAQIDB010000110.1, from coordinate 1,585 downwards.
ATCTGCAAACCACCTTCTCAGTGAAAATATAAAATCTTCAGCTTTATTGTTGATAGACAATTTATCGTTATTATTTCTGTACATAAGATGTAATTCAATCTTCTTTGAGAATAATATAGTTTGATCAACAAATAACTTTATATCCTGTTCAAATTCGGTAGTACACTCAAGTTTCTCTGATAATATTTTTAATTTTTCTATTTTAGAAATTATTTCTTTCAATTGCTCTACTCTCTGAGAGGCAAATCCCTTTCCTTTGAATACATATTCGTGAAATAAATGTTTCGTAACATACTCAGAATGCCCTTTTAGATTCTCAGCATTTAAATAATCTCCAAAATGTATTTCATCCATTAGTTTGATAACTTTATCTAATTTTTCGTTTGTAGTAAACTGTGTGATCTTTCCATTTTTAAAAATTTTAAAAGCGATCTCAAAAAGATTCTCTGTAAAACTTGCAGGATGAACATGCCCTGCATCTCCCCAATCAGTGATCATAAAACCTTTGGCTTGGATCAAATCAGCTCTTTCTTTCATCAATTGAAAATTCTTCACAGCAAAATCATATCTTGGAAAAAAGCTTTTCCAGGTATTTGTTCCAGGACATACAAGTGTGTTGCTTCCTAAATTCATATAAGTTTCAGGCATTTCTGCAAAACCATAGTTCCAATAGCATAAGACAGCATTCTTTCCAAGTTTTTCCATTACTTCAGGATTATTCTCAACCATATCTCCCCAGAGAATGATCTCTTTATCGAAAGAATTGGCTATTTTTTTCAACTTTAAAATATGATCTAGAAATATTTCGCCTTTTGTTGAACCTTGCTCTAGCGAATACTTACTCTTTCCTGATGCCATATCATAAACTTCATCTCCACCGATGTGAATATACTCTGAAGAAAAAGCCTTAGAAGCAGCAGTATAAATATCTGATATGAACTTGTAAGTTTCGTCGTTGATGCTTACCGACCACTTTTTGTCTGATTCACAAATATTTTCATACTCAGGATGCTTGAGGATATGAAACATATGCCCAAATGATTGTATCAGTGGAATTATTTCAATATTATTTTCTTTAGCATAAATATCCAGCACTTTAAATTCTTTAATAGTGTATCCATCAGCTTCGCAACCGATCTTTGGATGATTTGGAATTTTAAACACATGCTCAATATTATAAAATATAGTGTCGTAACCTATTTCTGATAAATTCTTTATCATCTTTTTCATTCTGCTGATAGTTGGAACTCTGAAACGAGAAATATCGATCATGCATGCTTTAATGTTTATTTTGTTCATAAATCTTACCTGCTTTTATTAAATCATCATAATTTAAGGTTTTATCTTACATTATAAAATCAATTTTTTTATTTTTGTCATACTGAACTTGTTTCAGTATCTATTTTTAATCGTTTTGACCCTGAAATAAATTCAGGGTGACAATTTGATATTTTTATTTAAAATTATTCTGAAAACCCCCGAAAATTTTCATAAGTCTAACAAAGGTTGATTGTTATAGCTAGAATTGATTTCTTTTTTAGATTTTCGTCTTTTGAAAAACATATTTAAAAGTAATCTTATAGCT
>JAQIDB010000101.1 GCA_027858225.1 Candidatus Delongbacteria bacterium | reverse complement strand
AGCTATAAGATTACTTTTAAATATGTTTTTCAAAAGACGAAAATCTAAAAAAGAAATCAATTCTAGCTATAACAATCAACCTTTGTTAGACTTATGAAAATTTTCGGGGGTTTTCAGATAACATATTTTATAAATGATTCCCTTTATAACTAGGCTATCAAAATAAAATAATTCACATTTATAACTAGCCTATCGAAAAAAAATAATTTACATTTGCAAAAAAGTTGAACTATGCTTATTTTAGTCTTGTGTAGTTTAAAAATAATAAATTATTATTCTAATATACCGGGGAATTCAACATGGCAGATAAAAATACATACAATTTTGGACTTTATGGCAGATGTCCTGTTTGTAAAGATATAACAGCTGAAGTTTGTGATGGATGCGGTGCTAAAGATTCTTTCACAGATTCAAGTAGACCCGGAATTGTAGTTTGTACAAAGTGTAAGATGGAACATAGTATTGAATGTGAAAAAAAAAGCTGTAACGGGCAAATAAAGGTTCTTAAGACACCGAAGAATGAAGATGAGAGAAAAAGGATCGATGAGTTTATATATAGAAAAAAACACAAAGATATGGATAATAGAGAGTTTGTAATAAAAGAATCAGCTAAAAAAACTATAATTAAAGCAGTTGAAGTTCCAATAGAAGATGAAATAGAAAAATCGGGTGTTATCAAGCTTGATGCAGGAATGGAAGAATTATTAGCAAATACTAGAAAAAGCTCTTTGGATAAAACAACTATTGAACCACTGACTGCATCTGATTCGAAACCTGCTTCTGATAAGGGGTTTGTTGGATTACAAAAAGAAAGTTTTGTAGATGAAGTAAATTTCGGTCTTCAAAAAGAAAATGATGTAGAAGAACCTAAACCTATTATTTCTATTGCGAAAGAAATAATTGAGCCAAAGGAAGAAAAGAAAGATTCTATTAGTTTTGATAACAATGATGTGATCATGGATACAGATTTTGAGGAAAAAACAGTTGAGTTAAAGATTGATGAAGAAGAGAAAAAAATAGTCGAGTTAAAGATTGATGAAGAAGTAGTAAAGGAAGAAATTTTATTAAAACCAGAACCGAAAGTTACAAAGAATATTGAACCAGTGCGAGTACAGGAAAAGCAAATTAAGGAAGAAATTCTAGAACCTATAAAAGAAGCTAAAAAGGAAGAAATAAATTTAAACTTATCAGCTTCTGAATCAATAGACGAAGAGCTTTCATCTGAAGTAAAGCAAGAGTTAGATTTAATCCAGGATTTTTGGCATAAGAAAGATGTAACTGAGCAAGAAGAGAAGAAAGAAGAAGAAAGAAGGATCGTAAATCAGTTCTATGATGAACAAGATGATACTGTTTTAGATAAAAAAATTAATTTCGAAAACGTATATAACGAAACAAGTTACTATGATTGTAAAGTTTGTGGTAAAGAAGAAATGAAAATTGTTTGTGATCAATGTGGTCAAAGTAATCAATTTTCACTTAACTATGATGCATTAAGTTGTAAATGTGGAAATACGATAAAAGTTAAGACTTGTGACTGTGGTGCTAAGCATGGTCATAGCGATTTCTATCTTATTTCAGAAGGGATTAAATGGCAGTATTCAAAATCAAAGAGTTATTATAACTATAGAAAAGGTAGATTATTAACTTTCTCTACTTGTCCGACTTGTAATGTATTTACAGTAGAGAAATGTAAAGTATGTGGCAGTAAAGTAAATTTTGGGGCTCCGAATAAGAATAATGAAGTTTATTGTAAGAATTGTGGAACAGTTAATCAGTTTATTTGTGACAATAGAAATTGTGATAATTCAGTTAAAACACTTAAAAATCCAAGTTCAATTGAAGAAAAGCTTGATCTGTTAAATGAAGTAATGAACTTCAAATCAAGAATAAACGAGAAGAAAGTTAAATATTCTGAACCTGGTGGTGATAAAAAAGTTGCAAGTTCATCCTCATCACAAGGCATTTCCATCGGGAATGTATCTTCAACACCTGATTTTACGAATTCATTTATTGAAGAATTTGACAACAAAACAAAAGATTTAATTACAAATTCATTTATTGAAGAAGTAGAAACTGAAGTAAATCAAAGAAAGAAAGTCAATGACGAATTGCAAACTTTCAACAGGGATAATTTCGCACCAAGAGCACCGGGTATTTCTCTAGGTGGTGAAAAGGCCTCAGAAGGGGAAGTGGATGATGAGGAAGGTAATGTGATTTCTTTCGATGATTCAAGTAGCAGCAAGGGTCTTTATATCTTCATAATTATTCTTATTATAGCTATTGGAGTTGGTGGCTGGTGGGCTTATAATAACTTTATAGTTAAAGGAAAGCAGGAAGTTCTCCCTCAGTCAAAAGAAGTTGTTGTAGGGCAACCTGTAGTGGGAGAAGTCTCAGTAGTTGTTGACTCAACAATTGTTGCAGTAGATTCAACTGCTGTAGTTACTCCAGATTCAGTAAAAGCTGAAGAATCGGTTGTACCTGTTGAAGATAAAAAATAATATTTATTAATAGATAAAAATAGGGTACAAAAAGGGGAAATTCTCCTTTTTGACATTACAGAAAAACAAATTGGAGGAAAAATGAAAAAGTTTCTAGTTCTCTTATGTGTAATCATTTCAGTTGTTTCCGGTGCTGAATTCGAATATCCTAGCGTTTTTCAACCGGGTGAAAAAATTATTCAAGGTGGTTTAGGATTCGGTATGGCAGGTATGTATGGAGATGTTGTAATACCTCCGATAAGTTTAAGTATTGACATTCCAAAAGAGATCGAAGGATTTCCTCTTTCATTTGGTGCTGTCGTAGGTCTTTCAAAATCAGAATATAGTTATTGGAGTTTAGATGATTACACATGGTCATATACTTATTTCTTGATTGGTGGCAGGGGTGCTTTTCATTACAAGTTAGATTCAGATAAACTTGATACTTACGTTGGAATTATGCTGGGTTATAATATTGTATCTTTCGATTACGATGGTCCTTCTTATTATGGGAGTTACGATGGAGGGGAAAGTTACTTAACTTATGGAGGCTATGTTGGAGGAAGATATTTCTTTAATGAAAAATGGGCTGCTTATGGTGAACTAGGTTATGGGTTCGGATACATAAACGTGGGTATAGCTTACAAATTATAGTAAATCAATTATTAAAAAGCCGGTTTTACCGGTTATTTTTAATTTAATCTAAAGGATTAAAATGAAAAAGATATTTATTTCAACTCTAATTGTTCTAATATTTTTGTCGTGTACAAAAACACAGGAAGATAAAACTGACACTACAAATAAAGTTATAACTAAGAAACCTACTGAAAAAGTAGAGAAGAACGTTGCACAAACGTATGTGGATGCACAAAAAAAGAATATAGACAATGCAAAAGCAAGTGTTGAAAAAAATAACAAGGCGCAGGAAGATCAGAAGAACGAAATAGATAATTTATTAGGTGAATAGATTATTTTATTTGTGTATGACAGAAAGTAATTCTTGACAATTAGCTAAATTATAGCTAACTTCACGCAGTCTAAAAAAATTATTCATTGGTAAAAGTATTTATGATTATAAATAATTTGTTATAAATAAGTTTATAAATTAAAATAATAACTAGGAGGAAGAATGAAAAAGATCAAATTAGTAGTGTTGGTATGCATGCTTTTTGGTGCGTCAGTGTTAAATGCGGATACTTACGGAAAGCAAAATTCATTTGGATTTAATCCATTTGGTTTAATTTTTAGTATTTATTCAGGTGAGTATGGAAGATTTTTAGATGCTGAAGGAACTACAGAGATTAATATCCCATTTTATGCAACTATTTGGGAATATGTGAATGCATATGGTATTGGAGCAAAGTACAGAATATACAAAGATGGAAATGGAGAAGGTGTTTTTTATGGTGGTGGATTAAAACTAAGTATGGTTACTTGGGAAAATGACTGGTACAATTATACTACAAGTACTTATGAAGATGATACCATAACATGGACAACTATTACACCTTTAGCTGAATTAGGTTTCAGATGGTCATGGGCAAATGGGTGGACAATTGCTCCTTCTTTGGAGCTTGGATTTGATATTTCTACTTATGAAGAAGAAAATTCTGACTGGGGATCTCCTAGTAATGGTGAAAGTGGACTACACTGGGGACTTAATTTAGGCGTTGCTTACATGTTCTAAGCATTATGTGTTGCTTACATGTTATAATAAGTTATAATAAGTTCTAAGAAGTTTATTTAATTTAAAAGCCGGTTTATCCGGCTTTTTTTATTTTATTCCGCTGTAAACCATTCCTTTTTTAGCATTCACAGTAACGAGCGTACCACTTTTTAGTATCTCTGATGCACTTTCAGCATTTGAGATCACAGGTATGTCAATTGCCTTCCCGACTATTACAGATTCAGAATTGTCAAATTCCTCTTCAGTTATCAAAGCAGAAGCGTTTTTAATCAGATGTAGAATTTTGTCTGTAGTAGAAGAAATGACCAAAACATTACCTGCAGTAAAATTTCTGATCCCAATATCATCTTTGGTAATAACACATACATTTCCAGATGCGGATATTTTATTCAAACCTTTCCCTTCAATCAAAACATCACCAACGACCTGAACTTTCATAGTATTTGTCATACCCCTCACATTTATAGGTGTTCCACCCGTTATAACTACAAGATCACCGGATCTTATCAACTTAGCTTCCTGAGATTTAGTTATAACATGCTCGAATAATTCATCAGTTGTAGTTTTTAGCTCTATCAACAAAGGTGTTACTCCCCAAGATATGGCTAATTGATGAAAGACATTAGTATTTATTGTTGTGGCAATTATCAGGCAATCGGGTCTGTATTTTGAAATGGTTCTGGCAGTATTGCCTGATTTTGTTAAAGTAATAATAGCACTGGCACCAACTGAGTGGGCAGTAGAGCAGGTTGCGTATCCGATAGCATTTGTAACATTATCAGATTGTTTCACGAAATTATCTCTGAACTTCTTCTTATAATCGATATCTTCTTCAGCTTGTTCAGCAATCATTGACATAACTCTAACAGTTTCCACTGGATAAAGACCAATAGAAGTTTCTCCAGATAACATAATAGCACTGGTCCTGTCATACACAGCATTCGCAACATCTGTTATCTCTGCTCGTGTAGGTCTAGGATTTCTGATCATTGAGTCAAGCATTTGTGTTGCAGTTATAACAGGTTTTGATAGTTTGTAGCATTTTTTGATAATATCCTTTTGTATCCCGGGAATCTCTTCAAAAGGTATCTCAACTCCCATATCTCCACGTGCGATCATAATACCATCAGCAATCCTTACGATATCCATAATATTATCTACACCATCACGATTTTCTATCTTAGCAATAATCTTAATATTTTCACCACTATTATTGTTCACGAAATTCCGTATAGTCTTTATGTCAGAGTGATTGCTTACAAATGATGCAGCTATGAAATCAACATTATTTTTTATACCAAATAAAATATCCTTCTTATCTATCTCACTTAAATATGGAAGTTTTATCATCGTGCCGGGAACATTTACACCTTTTTTATTCTTAACCTCACCACCATTGATAACTTTGCAGATGATGTCAGTTGAGTTTAAATTAACAACTTTCATCTCGATCAAGCCGTCATCGATCATTATTTTACTGTCAATTGAGATATCATCTGGGAGCCCACTGTACGTAATTGAAACCTCATTTTGATTTCCAATGATATCACGGGTAGTCAGTGTAAATTTATCATCCTTAATTAATTCAATAGAAGAGTTCTCAAAATCTCTCAATCTTATCTCGGGACCTTTTGTATCAAGTAAAATTCCAACAGGAAGGTTCATTTCTTCTCGAACTTCTTTAACTATATCGATCATTATTTGATGCTGTTCATAATTTCCATGGGAAAAATTTATTCTGGCAACATTCATGCCTTTTAAGATCATATCTTTCAGTATTTTCTTAGAATCTGTTGCAGGTCCAAGAGTACAAATTATTTTTGTTTTTTTCATTTGGTTCTCCGATTATTTTTCGAGAGTAAATATATGTATAAAATGTTTCATTATTATTACAAGGGTAGTAATATAATCATAATTCTTCGGGTGATATAAATATCATTCCAACTTTGATAGAATATCCATTGATGAAAGAAGAAGCATCAATAACAGCTTTCCCTTCAGGTTGAACTCGATGTAATTTTAAGATACCTTTACCAGTAGAAACACTTATTGAATTGTTTTTCCTGTCAATTTCAATAATTTCTCCAGAAGAATTATTACATTCGATATTATCAATAGAGGTTTCAATTATCTTTAATCTTTTGTCATTGAAAGAACAAAAAGCTCCGGGTTTTGGAGCAAGTCCTCTAACTTGATTATGAATAGATTCCGCAGAATGATTCCAATCGATCTTAAAATGCTCAGGAAAAATCTTTGGGGCATCAAGGTTTACAGCTGTAGAAATATCCTGCTGAGATGTTTTTATATTGTTATTAAAAATATTATTTATGACTGTAGGTAGAAATGAGCTTCCTTCGATTTTTAACTTATCATAAAGTGAACCAAAATTATCATCATCATCTATTTCAACTTCAATCTGCTCAACTACATTGCCACTGTCAACTTTATCACTATTAAGGAAAAATACTGTTAAACCAGTTTTTTTATCTCCATTGAAAAGTGCATGATTGATTGGAGCGGCACCTCTATAATTAGGTAAAAGTGAAGCATGTAGATTAATGGAACCTAAGGGTGGAATTTCAAGAACTTTTTTAGGAAGTATTCTGAAAGCAACGACTACAAAAAGATCTGCATTCAGCTCTTTCAGCTGTTCAATGAAATCTTTGTTTCTCATTTTAATTGGCTGAAGCACTGGGATCCCAAGTTCGATAGCTGCTTTTTTAACAGGTGTAAAACTTACTTTTTTCCCTCTGCCTCTCTGCTTGTCAGGTTGAGTTACCACAGCCTTAATTTCTATCCCTGCTTTTTGAATTTCCAGCAAAGAAGAAACAGCAAAATCAGGTGTTCCCATAAATATGATAGATTTATTTTCCATGTTATATTTCCTGAGTACCTGATTTAGTGATCTTTAATAATTTACCTTCTGCTTCTGAAAGTTGTTTTTTACAGAAATCCAGGAGTTTTTTTCCTTCTTCAAAATATTCAAAAGTTTTATCCAAAGGAATATCACCGGATTCAAGCTTTTCCATTATTTCATTCAATTTTTTAATAGCTTCTTCGTATTTCATAATTTTTATTCCTCTACTTCTTTACTGTTATACTCAGTTCGTCCAATTGTTCTTGAGAAATTTCAGATGGGGCATCCATCATAAGGCAAAGTTGATTTTTTGTCTTAGGGAAAGGGATAACGTCTCTGATACCATCTTCGCCACAGATTACAGCTACTAATCTATCAAGACCAGGAGCAATTCCACCATGCGGAGGAGCACCGTATTTGAATGCATTTAACATTGCTCCAAATTTAGACTCATATTCTTCTTTTGCCATTCCTAATATTGAAAATACTTTTTCCTGGATTTCAGAATTGTGAATTCTAATACTTCCAGAAGCTAATTCAATTCCATTTCCTACTAAGTCATAAAGTTGACCAAGAATTTTATCTAAATTAACTCCATCTTTCAAATCTTGCAAAAATTCGGGTTTAGGCATAGTAAACATATGATGCATTGCATCCCATTTATTTTCTTCTTCATTGAATTCAAACATTGGAAAATCTGTGATCCAGCAGAATTTGTGTTCTTTGGGATTGTAAAGCTCCAGTTCATCGGCAAATCTGATGCGAACAGCACCTAATACTTTATTTGCAATATTTTCAGTGTCAGCTCCAAAGAATATCATTCCATTGCCAGGAAGCTCAGCCTTAGTAATAATTTCATTGATTTCTGCTTCACCTAAGAACTTTGAAATTCCACCTTCTAACTTACCATCTATTAGTTTTGTAAAAGCTAAACCTTTAGCTCCTAAATGTTTTGCATACTCTTCATATTTTCCAATTTGCTTTCTACTATAATTTTCAAGTTCAGGGATTGCCAAGAATTTTACACAAGGAGCTCCAGAGAATACTTTAAATTCTGAATTTCTAGTTATATCAGTAATATTCTTAAGCTTCAAACCATAACGAAGATCAGGTTTGTCTACTCCGTAATTGTCCATTGCGACTTGATATGCCATACGTTCGAAAGGTACTTCAATTTTTATTCCAGCAGCACTTTTAAACAATTCAGCGAACATGCCTTCAGTTAAAGCAAATATTTCATCTTGAGTAACAAAACTCTGCTCAATATCTATTTGAGTAAATTCTGGTTGCCTATCTTTTCTTGAATCCTCATCTCTGTAGCATCTTGCTATTTGAAAGTACTTATCCTGACCCGCAACCATTAATAATTGTTTATATATCTGAGGAGATTGTGGTAATGCGAAAAAATTCCCGGGATATAATCTTGATGGGACTAAGTAATCTCTAGCTCCTTCTGGAGTACTTTTACTAAATGTCGGAGTATCAAATTCGATGAAACCTTTGTCAGATAAAAAATTTCTAACAGACATAGAAACTTTATGTCTAACTAATAAATTATTGGTCATTTTCTCACTTCTAAGGTCGATATATCTATACTGAAGTCTAATATCTTCTTTTGCATCAGATCTTCCATCCAGGAAATTAAAAGGAGGTGTCAAAGATTCATTTTCTATTCTGATGTCAGTAGCATTAATCTCTATTTCACCAGTAGCTAAATTTCTATTTGCATCAGGCTTAACCTGAACAATTCCAGTAATAGTAACGACAAATTCATTCCTACATTTTGAAGCTATATCAATTATCTCTGATGAATTTTTTTCAGGATCAAATAAAACTTGTGTTATACCGTATCTATCTCTTAGATCAAAAAATAATAATCCACCTAAATTTCTATATTTATGTATCCATCCGGATAAAACTACTTTATTGTTTTCATCAGCTTTTCGTAGCTCGCCACAGTTGTGAGTTCTTTTCATTAATCTACTCCATATATCGTAATTGTTTAGTGTTTGGAAAATAAAGATATTTGATAATAAAATCAACTAAAATTCGTTTATAATTCTGGAAACCCCCGAAAAAATATTTTCACTGTGTCATAATGCTTGAAATATAGGTAAAATAAGTACGAAATAAATTGAAATAAGCCTCTAAGTTTGTTATATTATTTGTAGCC
>JAQIDB010000094.1 GCA_027858225.1 Candidatus Delongbacteria bacterium | reverse complement strand
AGCTATAAGATTACTTTTAAATATGTTTTTCAAAAGACGAAAATCTAAAAAAGAAATCAATTCTAGCTATAACAATCAACCTTTGTTAGACTTATGAAAATTTTCGGGGGTTTTCAGTTTTAATTCCCATTACTCTTGAAAATTGTGTAACATATACATATATTAAAAGAAAACTTAGTGATTACTTACAGGAGTTAACGATGATAAATATTGCTTTATGCGGTGGATACGGTAGAATGGGCAGAGCAATTGCTGAATTATGTGAAATGGGCGATAATTTTAATATCTCATACATTATAGAAACTAATGATAAATGTCTTCTTTCTAATATAGGAATTGGAATTAGACTCGAAGATATAATTGATCATGATGATGTGGATGTTGTTGTAGATTTCACATCTAAAGAATCATGCATGGAAAGAATGAAAATCAGTATTGATAATGGGAAACCTTTTATCACAGGCACAACTGGATTTAGCGACGAGGATATGGCAAAAATCATGATCCTTGCAAAAAACGGAAAAGTATTATATTCTCCAAATTTTTCACCGGGTGTTTATATACTTGGAAAAGCACTAAAAAAGATTTCCGAACTCGCAAAAGATGATTATGATATTGAAATGCTTGAAATGCATCATAATAAAAAAACTGACGCACCTAGCGGCACAGCTCTGAATCTTCGGGATATCCTTGTACAAAATTACCCTGAATATAATGTTATTTACGGAAGAAAGGGAGATTATAAACCTAGAAGTAGAAAAGAGATCGCTATTCATACTTTAAGAGGTGGTGATGTTGTCGGTGATCATAAAATAATATTTGCAGGAAATGGAGAAAGATTAGAGTTGACACACAAAGCAATATCACGAAAGACTTTTGCTTCAGGAGTATTGAAAGCAGTAGAATTCATAGTAAAACAAAATGAAGATAGACTATATGGAATGGATGACCTTTTTTAAAATATCATTATTGATTTTGATCGTAAGTATTACTTCTTGCACTGTGAAAATCCCAGATATTAAGATCACAGGTGAAAAGACCGCACTTGAAAATCAGGTGCTCGGTGAATACTCAAAGATAAAAGAAGATGCATGGATGGTTGCTTCTGAAAGAGGTGATGGACAGATAAAGATCACTGCCGACCGTAAAGAAGTTGTTGAGGCAGTCAGAGATAGAGAATTCTTAAAAGATGATATTAATGAACTTAAGATAAAAGGAATCTTGGGAGAAATTATCAATGGTTTATTGGAAATTGTTGACCCTGAAAAAATTTTAAAATCAGATAAAAAAGAACAAGCACTTATCAAGTTGCTGCTGGAAAAAGAAAATACCGCTAGAAAATTGATAATGCAAAGAATTATTGAAACCGATACAAAATTTAAATCTTCTCCTAAAGAAGTATATCAGGCATTTTTTGTTATGAATCTCGAAGATTCACCTGAGAAAACATTTTATAAAAATAAAAAAGGCAAATGGGTCAAGAAGTAAAGACGTCCAATCTGGGCGTCTCAACGGCTCTAAGCATTAAAATACTGAATTATCTTCTGCCCTCTTCTGTAGAAATACGTGGTTTTAAAAAGCTCTTGTTGAGTACTATCCATATTAACAAGCAAGTAGTCTTTTATCTCTTCATAAAATCCAACAAACGAAGCTATCTTATTTTTATCAACTTTTGCCATGAAGGCAAATTCCATGAATGGTATTATTGAATAAATATTGATCATTGTAAAACCTGCAATATGCAGTTTTTTAGATAGTTCTAGAATTGTATTAATAAGCTTTTCATCTTTTGTAAGCATAAATCTTGTAATGTTATAGACCAAATAGTCACCTGTTATCTCAGGATTTAAGAATCTTTTTTCGATCTTTCCCATTACCTGATCCATAAGAGGTAATTTCTTGTGTTTTTTAATGTAATGCAAAAGCATCATTGGTGTTTCAAGTTGTAATGTACCGTTGAGGATCTCATCCATCTGAGCTGGAGACCAGCGATAACATATATTATAATTGTAAAAAACTTCAAGGAATTCTTTATATTTAGTGTAAATATCATCTGTCAGTACATTATCATCATGCAGTACTTTAATATCTTCTAACACTTCTTCCTTTGTAAAAATTTCAGGATAATATTTTGCTACTCTTTCAAAATTTGTAACCAATTTTGCTTCTGTTGAATGTCTAAAATATAAATAAGCTTTCCTAATGATTTTCTTCGCTGATTTAAAATCTCCTGTCCTGTGATAAAGAATAAATTCATTTGTAAGCAATTCGATATATAATTCCAATCTATTTGTTTCTTTGGCCTGCCTTCTTACTTCTCTGAGCAAGTTTATAATCTCACCTAGTGGATAATAAAGGTTTATCTTAGTAGATACAACATCACCCAGGTCATCCAGACTTAGTGGTCTCTTCAACTTATCTGAGAGATAAATTTTCTTATTTTCAAAGTATAATGCTTTTTCATAGTCTTCAGTATAATAGTAGTAATTTGCAAGTGTTCTCAATATCAGGAACATACTTTCAGTATCCTTCTCTTTGTAAGCAACTTCTAATCCAAAAGTTAATCTTTCACTATAATCCTGCTCAATAACTTCTCTTTCTGCAAATTTTGCTAACGTACTTAGTAGATAAAAATAATTATTATTGAATATCTTTTTGGATACAAAGACATCTATATAATCAGATATTCGTTCTTCTAAATGCTTTTCCCATGGAATTACACCGTAGAGTATCTTAATCGTATCGAGAATTATTTGATGCTCCACTGATACGTCTTTATTCTTACTAAAATCTTCTTCCAATGTCTTAACTATCTCTTCACCTGATGAAAAATATTTTCTACTTGAAAGTAATTTATGCAAAATATCGAACATATCGCCGTAGAATTCGTCATTAGAAAGATTTTCTTTGTAGAACTTAAAGATTTTTTTAACAAAAGAATTAATATTATAATCATAGTAAAATTCATTGTGTAAATATAGTTTGATTCTAATATATTTTAATTTACTTTCTATGTGCTCAATGTCTTCTTTAAAAGTTTTACCAATTGACTTTATAACTTTCACAGCTTTTTCAATGTCAGTGCTCTCTAAATAAAATGCAAAGTTTACTTCAAGCCTGAATCTCACTTCAATATTATCACATAACTTTATACAATTCAACAGCAAATAATAAAGATTATCATTTGAATCCTTTTTTCGCATTATCTCAACGTATTCATTCAAATTTCCAAGTTCTGAAATATCTATACCGTATAGAACATATTTAAGAATCCTAGCAGCAGCTTTGAAAAATTTATCGTCGTGTTTAAATTCTAATATCATAAGATAGTACTTTTTTAAAGTCTCCATCTTAAGTGAACTGAAAATATAATCCTTTACATCACTTTTCACTGCTTTAAACAGGTTTTGATATCCTGATATCAATCCTAAATTAACTAATTTAGACAATATCTTTTTTAGATCGAACTCATTTATTTGAATGAATTCCCTTATTTCATCAATGGTCAATTTATTGAATGTAACTGTTAATAGTATCAATACATTAACATCTCTTTCATCAAGACCACGAATTAGACTTTTAACAGATTTTTTACTTCCCCTTTTTAGAATATTTATAAAAACATCTTTATTTTTAAAGAATAAAACACCACCCACGAAATTAATAACATTTTTTTGAATAAAACCATCAAAATAGGTCATTAAGGTTTTAAAATTCCCTGAACTGTAGTCGTATATCAATTTGTTGAAATTTGAAGGAGTATTTCCTATCTCCCCTAGAAAAAATGCTATTGCCTTCTCTGTTTCTTTGAAAGAAAGTAATGGAACTTCTATTTTTTGTATTTCAGGATCATATTCTATCAATTTGTAACTTTGTTCTATGCTAGGAGACATTCTATCAGTAGTCAGCGATATAATAATCAGCAGGCAACCTTCTTTATTATAGCCTATCAATCTATTGATGAATCTCACAGACTCTTGGTCATATCTTTCAAAATTGTCGAAGATAACAGTCAGCCTGTTCTTTTTGTTGTCTGAACACTTGCATAAAAAATTGATTACATCATCAAAAATATAAAAGTAATCTTGCTCTTTCTCTGAAATTGAGGCTATTTCTTCAGTCAACCTTTGATATTCATCCTCAATATCAACTATATTTTTAAAGTTATTATATGCCTTTCGAAGAAGGAGCTTACCTATTAAAAAATCCTCACTTGTATTATCTTCTAGATACATAAGGATAATTTTTTCAAGAGAGAGTGTAATATTGTAATAAATTTGTTCAAGTATTGTGGTTTTTCCAGAACCTGAAACCCCATAAAGAAAAACGGTTTTACCCCCTTCTTTTTGGTTTGTTATCTTGTGTACTCTTAAAATATTTTTGTATATCTCATCTCTGAGAATAAATTTTGTATTGTTCAAAAATGATGTTGTATGAAAGGTGGTGGGTATTGGAAAATCAGTTCCAAAAGTACTATTTAATACACTAATTGCCTCAATTGCCGATGAAACTCTTGTTCCTGGATCTTTCTGAATCAGGTGTGAAATAAAATATTTGATCTTTGGGTCGTGAAATTGATTTAATTTCTCAGTTGTCAGTTCATATTGGTCATTAATTGCTTGAAGAATATTCTGTCCTGAAAGAATACTAGAATCACTTATATGTTGACCATCATTGACATTGATTAATGATACTCCCAAAGAGAA
Organism: Candidatus Delongbacteria bacterium; assembly: GCA_027858225.1. Taxonomy (GTDB): domain Bacteria; phylum UBA4055; class UBA4055; order UBA4055; family UBA4055; genus WTAK01. The sequence goes on along the minus strand of JAQIDB010000094.1, from coordinate 11,384 downwards.
TAGATCAATTTTCGGCGAAATTTTAGTTTGGTCTAAAAAGAACTCAGGAGCTATGTACGATAAAGTACCTTTTACCTTAATTGTTTCTGTGCTGAATTTTTTTATCTCTGAAAGTCCAAAGTCAATTAATTTGACTAATGGTCCTTCTTCAGTTTCTATAATGAAAATGTTTTCGGGTTTAATATCAAAATGAATAATATCATTTGAATGCAGATAATTTAATCCATCCAATATTTGGTAGGTTAATAATGGAAAATTTTCCTTAGCAGGATTTGTTTTAATATGTTCATTCAGGTCAATACCATTCAAATAGTCCATTGTGTAATAATAGCTATCCAAATTTTTATCATATCCAAAATCATATACATTGATAATATTTTTATGATGAAGTGATTTAGTTATTGAAAATTCTGATTTTAAAGAATCAAGTATCTCTTTCAGATGTTCTTTATCTTCTGATGATACTTTTATTAATTTTAAAGCTAACTCAATCTCAGACGAGAGAGTTTTAACATGTACAATTACTCCCTGAGAACCGCTACCAAGGACTTTTTCCACTTTATACATGGAATCTATTATAGTTCCTGCTTCTATCAACTTATACTCCAATATTTTGTCAAACTTTGTCTCTGGTCTTTATACTTGTATGATAACCAATTGTTTTTCCTTACACAAACAATAATATTATTAATTTATATATATAACATATCACTTTGACAAACTGATGCAATTTTATTACCTTGCCATTCTAATTAATAACCTCTGAAGTCATTAAGTCTAAGGTATGCTATGATAAAATGACCACTGGGCCGGATGTGAAAACTACCGACCTCCCGGAATTGGAAAGGAGATCCATGAAAGACAATTACAACAGAAATATTACTTATTTAAGGATATCCATTACGGATAGATGTAACTTAAGATGTACTTATTGCATGCCTGAGGAAGGTGTTGATAAATTATCACATAAGGATCTATTATCTTTTGAAGAGATCGTAGAATTTACAAAACAAGCTGTTGCTATGGGTATCAATAAAGTTAGATTGACCGGTGGTGAACCTCTTGTGAGAAAAGGTATCGTCGATCTTGTTAAGATGCTTTGGGATATTGATGGAATTAAAGACCTTGCATTAACTACAAACGCTGTATTGTTAAAAGAATATGCTCAACCTCTGAAAGATGCAGGATTGCAAAGATTAAATATTAGCTTAGATACACTTGATAAAGAGCGATTCGCACAGATAACTCGAAGAGATAAATTGGAAGAAGTTTTAGCTGGTATTGATGAAGCGATCAAAGTTGGATTTAAACAGATCAAATTAAATTGTGTCATTGAAAAGACTAAAAAGGAACCAGATGCAGTGGCTGTTGCAAAATATGCTGAAGATAAAGGTCTGCAAGCTCGATTCATAAGAACAATGAACTTGGAAAAAGGTGAGTTCTGGATCGTTGATGGTGGAGATGGTGGAAATTGTTCTATCTGCAATCGGATCAGACTTTCAAGCAGTGGAGATGTTCTTCCTTGTTTATTCAGTGACTTAGGTTATAACATAAGAGAATTTGGAAATAAAGAAGCGATTTTACAGGCTCTTGAGCATAAACCGCAAAAAGGAACAATCAGTAAGAAAAATGAATTTTATACTGTAGGTGGGTAGCAATACCAAAAAAATATTACAGATGGTGGAGGATAATATGTCAGAAAAATTTTCACATGTTGATGAGAACGGAAAAGCTAATATGGTCGATGTGGGTGATAAGCCAGATATGACCAGAACTGCTTCCGCTGAAGGAAAGATATTCATCAATTCAACTGCTATGGATCTCATTCTAGAGAACAAAAATAAGAAAGGTGATGTTCTTACAACAGCTCAAATCGCAGGTATACAAGGTGGAAAGAAAACATCAGAACTGATTCCCTTATGCCATCCGTTAATGATTTCTAAGCTTGATGTTAGTACTGAAATATTTGATGACCATATAAAAGTGACAAGTTTTGCTAAATGTACTGGTAAAACAGGTATCGAAATGGAAGCTCTGACTGCAGTAAATGTAGCACTGTTAACAATTTACGATATGTGTAAGGCAGTCGATAAAACAATGACATTCACTAATATTAAACTAATTGAGAAGACGAAGGTAAACCTATGATCCAGAATGGAATAATAAAGGCAATATGTATCTCTGAAAAAAAAGGTACTGAAAAATTTACTATAAAAGAAGCTATTGTAAATCAACTTGGAATAGTTAATGATGCTCATGCTGGTGACTGGCACAGGCAGATAAGCCTGCTTTCGGCAGAAGAGGTCGATAAATTTAATTCAAATAATCCTCAGGTCAATATTGTTGACGGTGCTTTCGGTGAAAATATTCTCCTGGAAGGAATTGATCTATGTAAAACTCAAATAGGTGATAAGATCGTTATTGGATCTGTAGAGCTTGAAGTTACACAGATAGGTAAAGAATGTCATGGTGACGGTTGTACTATATTTCAAGCCGTTGGAAAGTGTATAATGCCTAAAGTTGGTATCTTTGCTAAAGTATTAAAGACCGGAACTATCAAAACCGGTGATAAAGTTAACTATAAATCTATATAAGATATTACTATGATAACGATTAAACAAATTAACATATCCACTGAAAGAGGAACTGCCAAATTCCCAGTTGATTCTGCTGAAATAACAGAACTCGGTATCTTAGGTGATGCTCACTCGGGTGACTGGCACAGGCAGATCACTATTCTAGCAGAAGAAAGTGTTATTAAATTCGAAAAAGAAACCGGAAGAAAGACAAAATCAGGTGAATTTGCTACAAATATAATGATCAGTGGGTTGGATACTTCAAAAGTTAAGTTAGGTGACAGATTTATTCTTAATGATGCAGAAGTTGAAATAACTCAAATAGGAAAAGAACCTCATTTCTATGATAGCCCTGTGTTGAAAGATACCGGCCGGAATATAATGTTCGATGAAGGTTTATTTGCAAAAGTTCTAAAACCTGGAACTATTAAGATCGGAGATAAAGTGGAATATATTAAGAGACCTTTGAGATTTTCAATTATTACTTTGAGTGATAGTGTTTCAAAAGGTATTTACGAAGATAGAAGTGGTCCAAAGATAAAAGAAAGACTTGAAGAACATTATTCTGATAATAAAGCCAATATTTCAATCGATGTTATTCCTGATGAAAAAGATCAACTTGAGATTCTCTTAAAAAAATATACCAATGAAAAGGTCGATGCGATATTTTCTACAGGTGGAACAGGTGTCGGACCAAGAGATATTACGCCCGAAGTAGTATCAGAATTTGCAGATAAACTCATTCCCGGTATAATGGATCATATCAGAATTAAGTACGGCCAAACTATCCCTAATGCACTTCTAAGCCGATCTATTGCTGCTGTAAAAGATAAAACTTTAATTTATACGCTTCCAGGAAGCGTAAAAGCTGTGACTGAATATATGGATGAGATATTAAAAACGATCGATCACCTATTTAAAATGCTAAGTGGCGAAGGGCATTGATTCAATTGACAATTTACAATGGATAATTGAAAATTACTGTACGGGTTCAATATCTTGAACCCAACACACACTAAACAAAATATTTACAGGAAGATGGGAAGAAAAGGAAGCTTTTGCGGAGAATAAAACCTCTAATCACCGCATAATCTGCGGAGATTATCTTGACTTTGATATGAATACTACGTATATTTACCGCATAATCTGCGGAGAATAATATGTACATATATCAAAATAATGACTGGCCTAATTTTACATGGAACAATGAAATAATACTTTCTTCTCTTGGAAAAGTTAGAAATTTACAAGGATTACTCATCGGTAAAATGGGATCTTTGGGGTTTCGATTACAAAGTGAAGCTGTTTTGAAAACCTTAACACTTGAAGTTCAAAAATCAACAGAGATCGAAGGTGAAATTTTAGAGTCTGACCAGGTACGTTCATCTATTGCAAGACATCTGAGAATGGATGTTCAGGGTTTGGTTTATTCAGGGAAAGATGTTGATGGTGTTGTAGATATGATGTTAGATGCAACACAGAATTTTGAATCTCCTTTAACAGCTGATCGATTATTTGATTGGCATCGTTCTTTATTTCCAACTGGAGAAAATAGAATACATCCAATTGAAGTTGGAAAATGGAGAAGTGATTCATCCACTCCTATGCAGGTTCTTTCCGGTTCTATGGGAAAAGAAAAAATACATTTTCAAGCACCCGATGCTGCTACTATGGAAAATGAAATGAACTCATTTATTAATTGGTTTAACAATGAAAATAAACTTGATCCTGTTATAAAAGCAGGACTCGCCCATTTCTGGTTTGTAACCATTCATCCTTTTGATGATGGGAATGGAAGAATCGCACGTGCTCTCAGTGAAATGTTACTTGCAAGGTCTGATGGTATTCCGCAGCGGTTTTATAGTATGTCTGCTCAAATAAGACTTGAACGAAAGCAGTATTATAATATTCTGGAGAGTACTCAACATGGATTGCTCGATATTACACCATGGTTTGAATGGTTTCTTAATTGTTTATTCAATGCTTTACACGAATCAAGCAATGTGCTTGAAATGGTATTGTCTAAGCATAATTTTTGGAATAAACATGCTGTAACAGTTCTGAATAGCAGACAAATTTTGTTACTGAATAAATTATTAGATGGATTTATCGGTAAATTAACTTCATCAAAGTGGGCAAAGATCGCTAAATGTTCTCCGGATACTGCTTTGCGTGATATTAATGACCTGATTAAAAAAGATATTCTTGTAAAAGAAGAAGCAGGTGGAAGAAGCACGAGTTATGTGTTGGGGTAATGAATAATTAAAACATTTTAACCACGAAAGTAGGGGGCGATTTCTTATCGTCCCCTTTTTTTTAATAAATTGGAATAAATTCTAATACTATTTTATCTATTTCATAATCTTGGTGAGGATGAAATTCTCCATGATTTTTATACATAAAATACATCTGCATCTTTATACTCGTATGACCATACTTATTACTGATTGGTACAAATCTCGCAAGATCCATTGCTTCAATTAACATTTTCTTACATCTTTCATCTCTTGGTCTTATATATGGAATTTCAACATTTTTAAGTAACCCATTTGTGTCACATATAAATTCTAATATTGCTTTACATGATACTCCACTTTCTTTAAAATCGACTGGGTAGTTCTTTTTGATAAAAGGTACCATCATATTTTGAGATTCAGTTATTATGCTTGGTATTGATTTTAATTGCAATGAGTCCTTCTCAATATTTTCTTCGACTGAATATTCAAGCTTATTTTTTATCATACTCCATCGGTTTGGTGCTTCTTTTTTTACACTTAATGTTGAATCCTTGACAAAATTAAGATATTCTTCTTTATTATTACCATATTCCTTCCAATTCTCGTGGTACAAAACTAACAACGAATCGTATTCCTTTTTACTTGTATAGTCGTAGGTCTTTAATTTTACATCAATCTTATACCAATCAAACAACTTACTTTCATAGACTGTCTTCAAACTATCACATTTACTTGTTTGAGAATACATAACTCCAGCAAATAAAATAATTATTAATATTTTCATCACTAATACCTGATTTTAATTCTTAATATATTAAACAAATTACAGAATCAAATCGTATAACACAATAAAAAAATGCGTTAAATAACCGCTCGTTTACCACCCCGTCAGCTGTTAGCTGACACCCCTCCACAGGAGGGGAATTGAACGCGCATAGAAAAAGTCCCCTCCCATGGAGGGGTGGGCGACAAAGTCGCTCGGGGTGGTATTTAACTTGGGATTATTATTTCTTCTTCTTTGTATCCTTCGAACTACCCTTTAAAAATTCTTCTGTAGCAGCAAATAGATCCGGTTGGTTCGTATCGGCCTTTTCTTTTTTACCCTTTTTTGCAGTAGTTTTCTTAGGTTTTACTTCTTTTACAACTTTTGGTTTTTCCTCTACTACTTCAGCTTTCAGTTCCACGACCTTTGGCTCTTCGACTACGACTTCAGCGATTTCAATATCATCATTATCAACACCTTCAACGATCTCCCCATTCTCTTCTTTAGGATAAATCTCGCTTTTTCTTGCTTTAATCTTGATAATATTCTTATTTGTCAGCCTGTTTCCAGAAGCCCCGATACCTTTAGCATGATAATCTTCAAGTTCAAGTTCAACAAGAGATGTTCTCATCCTTGGAGTAACTTCAAGATCGCAGTCAAAATGTAAATTATGACGGGTAGTAAAATATTCTAACTTACATTTATCTGGGTAAAATCTATATTCTTTATCTAAAATGTATTTAACTTCATCGAATCTCTTGATATAGCAGTGATTTTTTGCTTTGTTTCTATAGATAACAGAGAATGTTAGTTCATCGGCAGTATCAGCTTTTTCAAAGTATTGTAAGCCATTTCCAATAAAATCTTTCTTGGCAACTCTAACAACCTTGTATATACCATTGCGGAACATCAGAAGTACATGACTGAACTCACTAACCATAATATATTCTTCGGATTTTAAGTTAGTTCCAAGGTAACCGTTAGCTCTGTCATAATATAATCTGATATTTTCAATTGCAGCATCTTTTGCTTTAATGGTCTCTAACTGATCAATTTTCGATCTTCTCTTGTAACTTCTTCCATATTTCTTTAGTAAAGCCTTAATATAGTCAATCGTAAAATCAACTATTCTTCCAAGATTATGCTTGGTCTCATCTATTTCTAACTGGATCTGATCAAGCTCTTCCTGGTTTTTATTTATGTCAAATCTTGAAATTCTCTTTATTTGAAGTTGAAGTAACTTTTCAACATCTTCATAGCTGACTTCTCTGATAAACTTCTTTTCGAATGGCATAAAAGAATCTTTTACAGTGTTGAGTATCATATTATAATCGATCAACTCTTCTATCTTTTTGTAGATCCTATTCTCAATGAATATCTGAGCTAAAGTCTTCGCATGGTATTTTTCCAATAGAGAATCCAGCTTGATCTTCAATTCCCTTTCCAAATTCTTTACAAGTATATCTGTAGTGAATTTAAGTATCTCAGTTACCGAGTGAATTACCGGAACTTTATCATGAATACTAAGCAGTGAAGGAGATATTGGCTTTTCGCAATCAGTGAAGGCATATAAGGCTCCGATAGCACCATCTGAAGTATAACCTCTGGCAAGATTTATCTCTATTTCGACTTTATCAGTAGTATAGTCATTGATCGAAGCTATTCTGATCTTACCTCGCTTAGATTGTTTTTCTACTGATGCAATTATTGATTCAGTCGTAGTACCAAATGGAAGTTCTCTTATAACGAGTTTCTTATCTGAAACTTGCTCGATTACCGCTCTGACCTTGATCTTTCCATTACCGTCATTGTATTCACTTACATCAATTATTCCACCCTGAGGAAAATCAGGAAACAATTGAAATTCTTTTCCTTGAAGATAGCTTACTTGAGCTTTAAGAACTTCGTTGAAATTATGTGGCATTATCTTTGTGGACATACCAACTGCAATACCCTCAACTCCCATCAATAATAGAACAGGTATCTTAGCAGGAAAAACTAAAGGTTCAAGGTTTCTTCTATCGTAGGAATCTATATATTCTGTAATATCTTTATTAAAAAGAACTTCTTTAGCTAATGGAGTTAATCTGGCTTCAATATATCTTGCTGCTGCTGCTCTATCACCTGTAAGAATATTACCGAAATTTCCCTGTCTTTCGATGAACAACTCTTTATTTGCGATACTGACAAGGGCATCTGAAATAGAATTATCCCCGTGAGGATGGAATTGCATTGTGTGACCGACGATATTAGCAACTTTATTGAATCTACCGTCATCCATTCTGAACATTGAATACAAAACTCTTCTTTGCACAGGCTTAAAACCATCCATTATATCTGGAATTGCTCTGTCCTTTACAACATAGTTGGCGAATTCTAAAAAATTCTGGTTTATAAGATTTTTTAAATTACCCATTACATATTACCCACAATATATACCCATTACTACCCATTTATTACAAACCTATTAATTCGTTTATTTTATCTCTAAGTTTTTTTGCCTCTTCTCTTGCTCTTTCAGCGAAATCTGATCCACTTGAAGCATAAATAATACCTCTGGAAGAATTCACTAAAGCAAGTACTCTCTCTTCATCGAAACCGTATTTCACAGTATTCTCAAGATCTCCACCTTGAGCACCAATGCCTGGAATCAAATATGGCATATCTGGTGTCATTTTTCTTATATTTTCGAACATCTGAGGATGAGTAGCACCTACTACAATACCACAATTTTTCTTTACATTCCATTTGTTGATAGTTTCGATCACATGCTCGTAAAGATATTTACCACTCTCCATTTTCATCATCTGAAAATCATTTGAACCTTTATTTGAAGTCAGCGCTAAAATAAATACTCCTTTATCTTCTCTGTCTAAGAACGGACCTATCGAATCTTCACCCATGTAAGGACTTACAGTTACAGCATCACAATTATATTGATCGAAAAATGCAGTAGCATATTTTTTTGAAGTATTACCAATATCACCTCTTTTTGCATCTGCGATCACGAAAACATCATCATCAATGTAAGAAAGAGTTTTTTCAAAGTCGCTTATTCCGGAAGTGCCGTACTGCTCGTAAAATGCCAAATTTGGTTTATATGATGCAACATATTCCTGGGTTGCATTTATTATTTCTTTATTGAATTTTGCGATTGGATCTTTTTCATTTTTTAAGATATCGGGAAACTTTGCCAGATCAACATCAAGACCTACGCAAAGAGCTGATCTTCTTGATTTAATTGTAGATACTATCTTATCAGTAAAATTCATTTTATCTCTCTATTTATTATTGAATTATTTCGAAAATAATATATAATATTTTGAAGAAAATATCTAATAATATTTTATAAAATTTTGACGAAAAGAATATTTCACGGATCAAAATAAAAAAATCCCGTTAAATGGATTCAAGAGTATGTCAAAATGCTTTATCAAACAGAATTTAATTGATAATATGTACTTTCATTATCAATTAATTCATCATGCGTACCAGATTCTTTAATAGTTCCATTTTCTAAAACAAAAATTTTGTCACAATTTTTTACTGTAGATAGTCTGTGTGCAACAATTATAACAATTTTATCTTTACCAATTTCAGATATAGTCCTCTCTATATACTTTTCACTTATAGTATCAATATTTGAAGTAGCTTCATCCATTAACAAAACATCAGGATTCTTAAGTAATGCTCTCGCAATAGATATTCTTTGCTTCTGACCTACAGACAAATTGCTCCCATTGATACCAACCTGTGTCTGCAAGCCATCATGCATTTTTTCTGCATAATTATTAACATAAGCCCTCTCTGCTACATTATAAATTTCTTCCTTTGTTGCGCCAGCTTTTCCTAGAGCTATATTGTTATAGATCGTGTCATCAAACATAAAAGGTTCCTGTTCAACAACTGCTATTTTTTTTCTTAAAAAAACCAATTCTGGGTGAGAGACAATTTGATTATTAATTAAAATATCTCCACTATCAATTGCATACAATCCTGTTAATAATCTGAATATTGTTGTTTTCCCATTCCCTGAACCACCTGCTATGGCTACCTTTTCACCCTTTTTTATTTCGAATGAGAGCTGCTCTATTAGTCTTTCATTCTCCTCATAATTAAAATTAACATTATTAAATGCAACATTTTCAATATTTGTAAAATTTTCAATTTCTTTCACAGGCTCAGATTCAATATCAAATAATTCCTTTATTCTACCTAATGCAACAAGTGCTTGTTGTATCTGCACATTAACGTTAACAAGTCTATTCGTTGGTCCAAATAAATATCCTACAAAAGAATTAAAAGCAATTAATGAACCTATGGTAAGCCTTTCATTTATTATTTCATACCCACCGTAACCAATAATAATTATTGGTGCAAGTCCTCCAATCAAACCAATAACCAGATTATTAATAAACGATATTTTACCATGTTTTATATACGATTTATAAGAAATATTTGCCTTTGAAAGATAGTGCAATATATTAAAATTCTGCCTTGAAAACTGTTTTATAAGTTCAACCATTGAAAGAGTTTCTTCAAGTTGTTTAACCGTTTGGGAATCATCTTCATAATAAATTTTTGATATCTTTATTATTTTTTTACTGAAATAAATTGTCGTTATTGCGAAAAATGGCAATAATGCAACGGATACTATGGCTAACTTCCAGTGCAGGTAAAAAATCGCACAGAAACCTACAATAAATGTAAAAACATCTTTTACAATATAAATCATCGTATCAGCAAATAAAGATCTCAACCTTTGAGTATCAGAATTTATTCTTGATATTAAATATCCTGTTCCGAATTTTTTAGATAATTTTAAAGGAATGGTGTTTAACTTTTTAAGCAAGTCTAGCTTTATATCATATACTATTTTATTGTTGATTTTATAAAAAAGAAAATTTTGAAAATAGCTCAATACTTTTTGTAATAATAATATTCCTAAAACCAAAGATATAAGTATTATTAGTTGCCCAAGATCTTTATTTGGCAAAACATTATCTAAGATATGACGAGTTAAAAATGGAGTAGGAAGAAGTAATAGAGATAATATTAAAATAGAAATACCACCTACAATTAGTGTTGAAGTATGTTTTTTTATGTATTTTGATAAAAAATGCTTACTCATTACTTACCTCTATCACCATATGTATAGAAAACAGTTAAAAATTAAGATTCAGCTTTACCCACGGTATTTCATAGAGGATATTACCATCTTCAATTATTTCAACTTTGTCTATAATTGTAAATAATTCAATTTTATTGGGAAGAACAATTTTCGTATCTTTAACAAAGAAATCTTTATATTCAACAATATTATCGTTTGAAATATATTTATCATTTATCTTTCGTAAATAGAATAAACCATGTAATATTGGATATTCGAAATTATCATCTAATAAATTTTCTTTATCTAAATTGTTTATATCAAATTTAATAGCATTCTTACCGCCACTAACCAAAAAATGCTCTACAAGAGAAAAAACTGTTATATTGTTAGAAAACTTTAAGTAGTTAAAAAAAGAAAGAGGTGATAATATGATTTTAGAAATCGAGTTTGTAGATTTAAATTCTTTTTTATCTTTTTTGATTAATGAGAGATAATTGTTTACTTGATTTTTGTTTTGATCTATGAATTCATTATATATAAAAAAGCGAGAACGATCTTTTAAGTTTTCGTAACAAAAATCAAAAGATAATTTAGAAAATTCGTATTTTAGATAATCACTAAGGATGTCATCATTATTATATGATTCAAATATAATTTCTTTAGACATATTTTCTTTATCAAGCATTTTATTATTG
>JAQIDB010000072.1 GCA_027858225.1 Candidatus Delongbacteria bacterium | reverse complement strand
TATAACAATGATAGACCACAATGGGATTTGAAAAAGTTGACTCCTGTTGAATACAGAAGTCAACTTTTAGAACAACCCCCTTTTTATCATTGTCCTTGACAAAGGGTACAGATTAAAATCGTCCCCTACATTGTTCTTTAATTCGTCTGGAATAACCGATCTTCAAGTGATCACGCAGTGATTCGATCGATAAGCCGGTTACTATATCTTCAACCCAAATGGTTCAATAACCTTATTCAATGCATCCTTCCCTTCAAAATAAGAAAGAAGAACACCGTAATTTGTAAAGCTTACTCCAGATTCAATCAGATCCTCAATCCTGGCTGCAATAGCCTGCTGATCAAGCATACATCCACCACAATGAATCACAAGCTTATATTCTTTAAGATTCTCTTCTCCGGCAAATACTCTACCAAAATAATGATCCACTTGAATCTGATCCTTCCCAAATAACTTATCCATCTTTCTAGGAATCTGAACAGTACCGATATCTTCACCTTTTCTGTCATGATTACAACCTTCAGCGATCATAACTTTATCACCAGGTTTCAAGTCCTCAAAAGCTCTTATACCATTAACGAACATTTCAAGGTTTCCTCTACTAAGAAAGTTTATCATAACAATAGAAAATGTAGTCACCATGAAGTTATAGTCTTTGGTCCACTTTGCAATAATATCCATTCCCTGTGAATCAGTAATAAGAAGTTGAACTTTATCATCTCTGTTCAAATGAGAAATATATTCATCAAATCTTTTCTTCTCTTCAGCTACTTCTTCAGATTTAATACTTCTAGCTTTACCAAGATCCATTCTATAGGCAAAAGTAGGTACGAATCTTCTTACAAGATATTCCTCAATCATCATCTGTGGTCTTAAAAATCTACCTTCAGGTGATTCTTCATCAATAGGGATATTCAAAAATACTATCTTATCCCTGTCCATATTTGGTAATAATGGAGTCTTTATCTGCTGAAGCTTTGAATTCTTCTTTATGAAATCAATCAGATGTATATAATTTGATTTTTTTGCCAGTTCAAGCTCAGTAGAAATGAATTTATGATTTGGATCGATCTTAGCAGAAATAATATTTTTAACAGGATTAACATCTGAAAATTTATTATAGATGATAAAAAGCTCTTTACCTCTTTTTTTAGCCATAGAGATAATTTCTTTCTCAGTGGAAAATTCATCAGTTGAATAAGCTTCATTATTTTCATTTATAACTAATAAAACGATATCAGATCTTTTAAGAGCATTGAAGGTTTTCTCTTTCTTCTTATCTCCTAGAACACCCTGTTCATCTAATCCTGCAGTATCAAAGATCTTTACAGGACCAAGCTCATGAATCTCCATAACAATGGTCTTAACATCCGCAGTTGTACCGGGAGTTGAATCCACAATAGAAGTTTCATGCTGAGTTAAAAGGTTCATTAAGGTTGATTTACCCGAATTCACCCTACCAAAAAGACCTATATTAATTCTTTTCATAATCTATCTCTGTTTCTTTAAATCGTTTTAGGTCGGAGGTGAACCCCGACCCTACGGTTTTGTTTTTCGTGGTTAATCGTATATAGGAACGCATTCCACTCTTTCATCCCTACGAACTTACCACTTACAACTTATCACTTATCACTATTTTTTCTCTTGAAAAAATGATTCGAATCACCCCATTCGTTCAGGGCAACTACAGTTCCGGTTGATTTTATTCTTGCCATGATACAACCTTTACACTTTTCAGCTTCTTCATCTAAACATGGTTTGCCTTCATAAAGCAAATAACTTTCTCTATATTTAACCGGAGTAAGATTTGGCATGATCACATTCGCACCTGCTTTGATCGCTTTTTCACGACCTACAGGATCAAGTGTCTGCATAGCAGTTGTTGCTGCAATATTGATATCAGGCATCATTAATCTTAAGACAGCCACCATTCTTAATGACAGTTCAAATCTATCTTTTTTTGATATAAGAATATTTCTATCTTCATACATTGGTGTATCATCACTTTCGATATAAGGTCCCATTCCGACCATATCAACATCAAATTTCTTAATAAAAAGAAGATCATCGGCAAGATGTCCTACATTCTGTCGCGGAAGACCTATCATCACACCAGTACCAGTTTGAAAACCGTTGTCTTTAACACGATTTAAAGCTCTCAACCTTTCATCATAGCTGTGGAGTTCATCATTAGGATGATATCTGGCATATAAATCTTTATTGGATGTTTCTATCCTGATAAGATACCTGTGACCACCGGCTTCAAACCATTTTTTCAAAACATCCGAAGTTTGTTCTCCTAGAGATAAAGTAATGCCAAGTTTTCCATTTGAAAGTTTCTTGATCTCTTTAAGCAGATATTCAATTTTATCAGTGAAATCTTTTGAAGATACTTCTCCTGCCTGAATTACTAAACTACCATATCCTTCGTCATAAGCAAATTTTGCACAATCAAGAACTTCTTGATCTGTCATAGTATATCTACCTTGCTTCTCATTTCCACGCCTGATACCGCAGTAGTAACAATTCTTTGCACAAATATTCGAATACTCTATTAAACCTCTAAAATAAACGTTATTTCCAATCGTTTCATTTCTGACCATTCCGGCTTTTTCAAGAAGTAGCTCATGATCATCCTTTGTTGTAGGAGAAAGTAAAGCTATTATTTCTTCTCTTGTAAAGTCATTCTTATTTAGCAATGATTCATATTTATTCATAGGTTATTCCCTCTTTGCAAGGGGCTAAAGCCACCTTGTTCACTGTTTTTCATTCCCCTCCTCCCGCGGAGGGGTGTCAGCCAATAGCTGACGGGGTGGTAGAACTATATTTAATAATAAATATCTCTTTTACCTTTTTTGATCTCTTCTACATTCTTCATAACTTCAATTCTTTTCT
>JAQIDB010000067.1 GCA_027858225.1 Candidatus Delongbacteria bacterium | reverse complement strand
AATATATATACTAAAAGACTTAATATATATAATTAATTTATTATAGTCAACGAGGCAGTTGTCTAAATATGAGCTACTTTTTTGTAAATAATTACTTGAAAAACAAACTTCAATCGAATACATTAGTTAAAGCAAATAAAATTAAAGCCTCAGGTTTGAAATGAATAATAAAATAGAATACAGACTTTTCTGTGACGAAGAAAAAGATCTCCCGATATTTTTCAGAGACTGGTGGTTGGATTCAGTAACTGATCCCTCCTAATGGGTTGTTGTTTTGGTCAAGAAAGATAAAAATATTATAGCTGTATTCCCATTTTTCAAAGCAAAAAAACACGGATTTAATTTCATTGTACAACCTAAGCTAACTCAATTTTCAGGTCCATGGATAAAATATCCTGATAACATGAAATACAATTCTAAACTCAGCTATGAAAAGAAAATATTCAATGAGATAATCGAAAAACTTCCTGACTTCGACCTTATGGATATAAATTTTCATTATTCTATTGAGAACTGGCTACCATTCTACTGGAAAGGATACAAACAATCGACAAGATATACCTATTTAATCGAAGATCTAACTAATCTGGATGAAGTTTACAGTAATTTTCAAAGTAATATCAAATCCGATATCAAAAAGGCCGAAAAAGTTGTAACGATCACACCAACAGATAACCTGCAGAAATTTTATGAACTTAATTCAAGTACATTCAAGAGACAGGGGATAGACATGAGCTATTCTTATGAATATTTGAGAAGGATGGATAATATTCATAAAGCAAATGATTCCAGAAGAATTACTTTTGCAGTCGATGAGAAAGGAAATGTGCATTCTGCAATTTATGTTGTATGGGATAAAAATAGTGCCTACTATCTTATGAGTGGTAGTGATCCGGAATTCAGAAGCAGCGGAGCTACAAGTCTTTTACTCTGGGAAGCAATTCAGTTCGCATCTACGGTTGTAAACAAGTTTGATTTTGAAGGTAGTATGATCGAACCGATAGAAAAATTTTTTAAGGGTTTCGGAGCTGTTCAAAAACCATATTTTAATATTTCAAAATCAAATTCTATTTTGCTTAATATCGCACGAATATTAAAGCTTTTATAAAATAAATATAAATTCATTTAAATTACAACTCATATATATTTAAATAATAGTTATTCATCTATGTTTTAATTTCGTTTTGAACACATCCTTTAATTCACAAGTATAATTTGAGGTAAAATAACCTTAGGTTATAAAGTCTTGATTATTTGTGAAAATATTGTTATTTTCATCACATTAATTGTTGCACTTAAATATTTATAAAAGGGGAGACCTGAATCAATGAAATTGAGTAAATTAGCAGACAAGATTAAAAACAAAGGTAAATTCACTATTAAAATACCTATCCCTGCAATAGGATGTGGTGTACTTGGATTATCTTTTGCGAAATATGATGTAAATATGGGTAAGTATGCCTCTCAACTATTGAAAAGCTTAGAATATCGTGGTTATGATTCCACCGGCGCTGCTATTCAGGACGACAAAGGTAATATTACTTTGAAAAAAGATGTTGGCGCACCATCGGAATTAGTTAAAACTCTTGGCATTACTGATATAGAAGGTAAGATCTTCTGTGGTCAGGTGAGATGGGCCACATTCGGAGCTGTAACTCAGGAAAATGCTCAACCTCATGAAGTTAAATGTAAAAAACATATATACGGTGCGCATAATGGCAACATAACAAATACTCATTTTCTAAAAAACTTTCTTGAAAAAGAAGGTCATAGAATAGCCAGTGATAATGATGGCGAGATGTTGGTCCATACCGTAGAACATTATTTTGATCTACATCTTGAAAAACATCCTGACAGCAAACATAATGATCATAATATTCGTAGAAAAGCTATGATTGATGCAATTCTTGATGCTACCGAGAAAGTCGTAGGTTCTTTCGCAGCTGTAATAGTAGATCCAGTAACAGAAAAATCTTATGCAATTAAAGCAGGAAGTAGTTTATATGCTGGAAAAGGTAGTGTTGATGGGAATGATTTCATCTTAATATCATCAGATCTTACTGCAGTATTAAAATTCACAAAGGACTTGATCAATCTAAGAGAAGGTAACTTTATCGAGTATGATAGTAATGAATACCAGGTTTATTCATATAAAAAGATGAAAATAAAGCAGAAAGATGGTTCTATCATAGAAAGAAAAAAGGGTGATAAAGTACAAGTTGAGCCTGCAAGAAGTAAACTAAGAGCTGAAGACACTGAGCTTAATCCAAAATTCAACTATTTTATGAATCAAGAGATACATAATCAAGTTGAAAGTTCAAACAACTTGATCACATTCTTCAATAAAGGAAGTAAAACAACAAATGACCTTGATGCTTTGCTAAAAAAGATAAATTTAAAATCAAATGTTCTTGATATTTCAAAAGAAATTTACAGAACAGATTCTTTAAAAAAACAGAAAGAAATATTTTCTAAATTTAAAGATAGTAAAGAGTTCAAGAATATAGCGGAAGCAATTGCAGGTTCATTGCCGAACCTTAATAAAGCAGTGGAAAAGAAAAATTTTATAGTATCAGAATTCTATTCAAGATATTCTAATATTTTCCTTGATATCATTGAAGGAGTTGAATATCGAAAGAATAATATTCTAGCAGCTAAAGTTCTTGATATAGGAGCAGAATTAAGAGAATTGAAAAAATTCCATGAACATGTCGATCTTTTCTCAAAGATTATATTCGATGCCTGGAAAAAACACTCAACAATATATACAATATCATGCGGTACATCTTATAATGCAACGAAGACTGCAGCATTGTTCTTCAATGAGATCGCAGGCATAAAGATCGCACCTATTTTACCAGGAAACTTTAGAGGTCAGTATTCAAATTCTATCAGAGAGGATGATGTTCTATTAGGTGTGAGTCAGAGTGGTGAAACAAAGGATCTAATCGATATTTTCAATGACATTGATGAAAGTGGTATCAATGTTAAGAAGATAACGATAATCAATAATGAAAATTCTACTCTAGCCCAGGAAAAATGTGATTTCTATCTTCCTATTAAATGTGGTCCGGAAATAGCTGTTCCAGCTACAAAAAGTTACATGAATCAAGTATTATTGTTCTATTATTTGGCTATAAAAGTAGGTGAGAGGCGTCTTGATGACATCAAAGATAAAAAGGATCATAAAGCTATAAAGGAACTACTCGACAGAAGAAAAGAAAATCTTCAATATATACCTGATCTTATAAATGAAACTATTCAAACATCAGGATCTCAAATCGACAAAATGGCTGATTCTTTATATATGGAACCAAGTATTCACATCTTGGCTACGAAAGTCAGTTCGGTAGCCGAAGAAGGTTCTTTAAAAATTAGAGAAACAGTTCTAAATCATACTCAAGGTATTGAAGGATCTGAATTCAAACATGGTCCCAATACTATCCTTGGATTTAATACGATATTTGGAACTAGAGATATTGTTAAATTTGTTAAATTCAATAAAACAATGAATAAATACGCTCTAAAAAAGGCTCAGGAATCGAAGTTGAATGAAATAGACACATCCAATTTACTGTCTGATATAACCGGATATATGATTGATCCAGTAAAACCTTTTAACATTTCACCTAAGGCAAATAAAATTTTTAATGAAGTAACTCAAAAGTTTAAGTTTGTTGATTCATTCGATTCGAACTACCCACTGATCTTCCTTACAGGTCCTGAAACCAGAGATGTAAATTTAACTATCTCCCAGATCAATACACACAAGATCAGAGGTGCAAATACATACTTAATCGCTGAAGATAATGATGATCTTGTAAATAACGCCAAATCAATACCGCAAGGTGATAAAAACTACGAATTTATTCATGTAAAACTACCTAAAACTGATGATACATTGCTATCAACTTTCTCTGGAATGGTTGTTTTACAACTTTTAGCATTCAAAATGAGTGTTAAAAAGATGAAATATCTTAACAAGCTTCATGTGCCATTACACGGTGTTCATCCAGATGTACCGAAGAATGTATCAAAGAGTATTACAGTAGATTAATATCATTTAAAGAACGTATTTACTAAAGACGCTCATCGTGAGCGTCTTTTTTTATTGTGTGCATTTTTAATTCACTAACATAATTACACAGGATTAATTCTATTTCGTTAAAATATGGGAGTTTAACTTTTCATTTCAAAAACAGAGATAAATTTTCACTTTATATTTTACACAAGAAAAATACAATTTTTAGTTTTCACACATTATTCACACGTTACAACAATTCTTTTGTTCGCTATTCTATAAAACACAAATATTACAAGACAAACAACACACAAACCACCATTATCACCTCAAGTGCTCAAACCTTAACAATGTCGTATAATATATATTATGTAAACCCAATAGTCGTATTGAAGCTATTTCTTGCAACTTTGATCATTCTAGTTTATTTATCGAATGTATATCCCGTTTATTATTACGCTTACAAAATTGTATAAAATTTAAAGCGTTCTATTTTTGCAAAATGATTTTTTTTCTGTATATTTATGTTAGAAAATAAAAATTAAAGTAATTGAGGTATTCAATGAAGTTTACAAAATTGTTTTCAATATTGATTGTTGTAGTTCTTCTCTCTGCATTGTTAAGTTGTGATGGAAAAGAAGCAAAGAATGAACCTTCGAAAGAAATTAAGAAAGAAACTACCTCAAATGTAGATCTGAATACTCAAGAAGGTTATGAGAAAATTATTAAAGATCTTGGAATTACAATATTTGAAGGTGCAGTATTCAGTGAAGTAAGAAAGTCTGAATTCTATGGTAATAATATTATTGAATATTGGATGCCTGTTAGTGATGGATTATTGTTTTCAAATGCAAAACAAGCTGAAGATAGTTTAATCTCCTACTATAATAATGAATTTGAGACTATTTTGATACCTAAAGGTTGGATGAGATCACAGGGATCTAGTCTAAATAGGATTATGTATATTAAAACAGGTGAAAAAGTAAAAATGTTCACTGTGTCTATCTTTTCTACTTTAGGTGATGATCTCACTAAACCAAAGAGATTTTTATTTAACTATAGCCAGTAATGCAAAACAGGGTAGAACCTCTACCCTGTTTTTATAGCTAATATTTTAGAAATTAGAAAATAAAAAATCACCTTACCTGCAACTAAGACTACAACTTTCATTTTGTACCTCATTATTATGATATTTTATTTATTTTGTATGTTTTGAATATATATTGAGTATTCGATTGTTTCATAAAAGTATGATCAGTAAATCAACAAAAATCATCAACATATTTTACTTGTTTTCTAACCTTAATTTCTATATATTGCAAATGATTTGCGCAAAACAATTCAGGTGATATAATGAAACTTACAAAATTAAGACAGGATGTGTTAGATATTATTGATAACTCAAGTAAAATTATCAATATTAAAACTATCTGGAATTCGCTTAAACCTCAGCCTAATATTACAAGTGTTTATCGTTCAGTTGACCATTTAGAAAATAAAGACATGATAAATTCTATATCAATATCCGGAATCAAATATCTTATATCTAAAAAAATGAAAGGTCACGGGCACTTTATTATATGTAAAGAATGCAAAGAGATTACAAATTTTGATGACTGTGTTATTTCAAATTTGCAGGATAAATTACAGAAAGATCTGAATTATAATATCACTTCCCATGTTCTTTATTTTGAAGGTTATTGTAAAGATTGTGAGAAGGTTATCAGAAAAAAAGAAAGTAATTTGAGAGGATAAACCATGTTTATAAAAAAAACAATATTATTAACTATATCTATAATATTATTTGTAAGTTGCACAACTGAATTAAAGCAAAACAATATTATTTCTGTAAGTGTCCTACCACAGAAGTATTTCGTTGAA
The DNA here is from genome assembly GCA_027858225.1 of Candidatus Delongbacteria bacterium. Taxonomy (GTDB): domain Bacteria; phylum UBA4055; class UBA4055; order UBA4055; family UBA4055; genus WTAK01. The sequence continues at coordinate 7,073 of JAQIDB010000067.1, read as the reverse complement.
AGAATCGTTGGTGACAAGTTTGAGGTGAATGTAATTATTCCACCCGGATCGAGTCCAGCAACTTATGAGCCAACACCATCAGATCTTATAGCATTATCTCATTCACCATTATACTTCAGGATTGGTCATATAGGATTTGAAAAAGCATGGATGAATAAGATCATAACTGTCAATCCAAAAATGAAAGTTGTAGACACATCAGAAAATGTTGAATTGATAATGACTGATCACCATCACGAAGGTGAACACATGGATGAGGACAAAGATGAAGATATTGAAGGAATAAATCCACATATCTGGCTATCCCCTTCTGCCGTTAAGATTCAAGCTGAGAATATATATAATGCAATTCTAAAATATGACCCAATAAACACAGAATACTATAAAGACAACTTTGAGTCGTTTGCAAAAGACATCGAGAAGATTGATATGCAGATCACCATGATCTTGAAAAATATTAAAAATAGAAAATTCATAGTATATCACCCTGCATGGTCGTACTTTGCAAAACAATACAATCTTATTCAGATGCCAATTGAATTTGAAGGTAAAAGTCCAACTCCATCAGTACTGAAAAACATTATAGATACCGCAAACAAAGAGAATGTAAGAGTAATGATAGTGCAGAAACAGTTTGATAAAAAGCAAGCAGAAGCAATTGCTGAAAGCATGCAGGGAAAAGTAATTCAATTAGACCCTTTAGCTGAAAACTGGATCGTTAATATGATTAAAATTGCACGGACATTTCAATTCGAACTTAAGTAGGGGTTCAACATCTTGAACCCAAATCGTTATAAGGAGAATAATGGAAAAAATACTGGAAATAAAAAATATTACCGCAGGTTACGATAAAGAAGTAATCATTGAAAATATCAATTTAGATGTTTATAAAAATGATTTTCTGGCAATCATAGGTCCAAACGGTGGTGGTAAATCAACCTTACTTAAGGTAATCCTCGGATTGCTAAAACCTTTCTCCGGTGAAATTGATTTTAAAACTAAATTGAATATCGGCTACCTACCTCAACTTCATTCTAACGATAAGAAATTTCCAATCTCAGTTAAAGAGACAATATTATCAGGTCTTTTATCCAGAAGGAAGGTAATGAATAAGTTCACATCTGAAGACATAAAGCATGCTCAGGAACTAATCGAAAAATTCCATCTAGAAAATTATACTGATCTACCTGTAGGAGAACTATCAGGTGGACAAACTCAGAGAGTTTTTCTCTGTAGAGCTATGATATCAAAACCTGAGTTATTAATATTGGACGAACCAAACTCTTTTGTAGATCACGGCTTTTCAGTGGATCTTTACAATATACTTTTAGAAATGAACAAAGAAATCACTATCATAATGGTTTCTCATGATACTGGTGTAATAACCTCTTATATAAAGAATATAGCATGTATAAACAGGACTCTTCATTATCATTCAGGTAGCGAACTTTCTTCTGACCTTCTTGATCAATACCAATGTCCTGTTGAGCTTATTACTCACGGTAAACTTCCACATAGAGTTTTAAAAGATCACATTCATAACGGAGATTAATAATGTTTGAAATTTTCACATATCCATTTTTTATTAATGCAATGATTACAGCTTTATTAGCCAGTATTACTTGTGGTATTGTAGGTAGTTATATCGTGACCAAAAGAATTGTCTTTATCAGTGGTGGAATTACTCATGCTTCATTCGGAGGTATCGGCCTGGGATATTTCTTAGGTATAAATCCAATTATTACCGCTTCAATCTTTGGAGTTTTATCCGCAGTCGGGATAAAAGCAGTATCATCTAATACTGAAGTTCGCGAAGATTCCACTATCGGAATATTTTGGGCTTTTGGAATGGCAATAGGTATCATATTTATTTATTTAACTCCAGGATATGCTCCCGACCTTATGACATATCTATTTGGGAATATACTGACAATTTCTCAAGCAGATATGATATACCTTTCTGTGCTCACAGTTGGTGTAATTATTTTCTTCTTTATATTATTCAAAGAGATATTATTTATTGCTTTTGATGAAAATTTCGCTAGAACCCAGAACGTGAAAGTTGATCTTATAAATTACACTTTGATCGCAATTGTAGCATTATCTATTGTTGTGAACATAAGAATAGTCGGTATAATTCTTGTAATCTCTATGCTAACAATACCACAAGCAACAGCAAGTATATTAACCAAGAATTTTCGAACTATGATATTCTTATCTATAATTTTTGGATTTATATCTTCAATTGGAGGACTATTGATATCATATGATCTTAACATTCCTTCAGGAGCATCAATTATCTTTTCATCTGTGGTTATATTCTTAGTAGTAAAGATTTTCAAATCAATAATGAGGTAAAACTTAGTTCTTGTGTTTATCACAATTTATTTATATAATTATACTTTCTTTTATGATGGCACGTAACGATATACAGGATTATGAATGAATTTTAAGAAATTAGTCACAATATTTTTAATACTTTTACTTAATGTAAATATATTTTCAAATGATTTTGTTGAAAAACTAAAAGGCAAGATCATTGTTAGAACAGAAGGGATTTGTTACTTAGATCCTGGAATCTCAATGGAAAATGCAAAAATAATTGCAAAGTACGATGCAATTAAGGAAGCTTTAATTCAGGCTGGTCTCTACCTAGAGCATCATGATTCATTACTTACTTTGGATATGAAAAAAGATAAGGTTATGATGTATCTTGGTAATACGATTCCAACAACTATCTACAGAGAGGGTAAAGAACAAATAGATGGCTATCCTGCCTATTTGGTGAATTTAGTTATGGAACTTAACATTGAAGAAATCGATAGAAAGTTTATTGAAATAGCTATTGATAACAGATTAAGAAATCATATTGCAGTTGATTATGACAGAATGCAAGACCTTTTTGAAAAGATAGATGCTTTAAAAGAAACTACAAAAAAATTACCTTCAGGTTTTATTCAAAAACTCACTCAATCTTTAACAGCTTCAGAATGGTTTAATAAGGGTTACTTGACAGACGAAGAAGGCTTAAAACTTGAATACTACTCAATTGCGATAGACCTTGACGAACTGTATATATCTGCATATTTATCAATAGGGGATGTTTATATAAAACTAACAAGATATGCAGAAGCTTTGACGATATTTAATAAGCTTATTAATCTTAGTGCCTTGAAATTTCCTGCAGCATATTCCAAACGTGGTGAAATTTATATGAATATGGACGATTATAATAAAGCTTCAAAGGAAATGGAAAAAGCAATTGCTCTTGAACCTAATTACGCTGATGCTTACAATTCACTTGGAATTTTATACACTAAATTAAAACAATATGATAATGCATTAAATTTCTTCCAAAAAGCTATTTCAATAGACGAGAATTATTATAGACCTTATTATTTAAGAGCTCGTCTTTACAGAAAAAGTACAAAATATGACAAAGCTTTAGCTGATTATTCTAAAGCAATCAAATTGAACCCCAAAAATCCTGACTCTTACTATAATAGAGGTTTGATATATTATTTAACTGGAAAATATGACGAATCTATCGCAGAATATTCTAAGGCTATTTACTTTAAAGGTGATTGTGCTAATCTATACTACAATAGAGGGATCGCTTATAGAAAAACAGATATGCTAAAAAAAGCAATTGCTGATTATAAAAAATATTTAAAACTTACTCTTTCTTCTGAGCTGGATCAAGCAAATATTCCTGAGTTGGTTCTTGCCTGGATGGACAGTGACAGGTTCGCACCGATATTCTTAGATTAAAAAAAAGCCCTTTTTAAAAGGGCTTTTTTAATATCATTCATCTCCGAACACTATTATTTTCTGTTCTTTGAATTCGCTTTTCCCGCAAAACATCATCGCTGTTAAAGGAGCGTGTTTAAGGATTTCATCCTTCATATCCTCTGCAGTCTTTCGAATGTCCCATTGAGCATGCTGATCAAGCCTTAAGCTCATAAAATGATACAACTCTCTAAAATTCATCTTAACCAATATCTTTCTCTTATGTGCATTGTTTAAAATATAAGGTGCATGTTCAGGTATTACCTTTTCAAGCTTCGAATATAATTTTTCTGTTTTGCTGATAACGGCATTAAACACATCCGTCTTGTCTATCTTTTGTATGTTAGGTGGAATCGTAACTCCAAGTCTTATATCGTAAGGATGAGTGATCATACTGGCGATTCTGTGTCTTTTCAACTGAGCGTAATTTGTTGAACTTATATTTATTTCAAATAATGCATCCGCAAATTCAAAATGCCTACTTACACTGTCATAAGACATCCTGTAATTTAAAGCTTTCTTGATTAAAACATCCTTCTCTTCGTAGCCCATTGCCTGTATCGATTTTTTGCAGTTATCAAAACTCATTCCTGTTTGAGAAGATAGTATCACAGTCAAGATCAAATTATCTGTATCAGGTGATATATTTATCAGTGTTACATCTCTGTCACCATGGTTGGTTTCAGGTGTAAAACATTTTGTTAAGGCAAATTCTTTTAATTCTTTAGGATTTTTTATGTCATAGTCAGTTGGTTCAACATATTTAATGATAGATGGAGAAAGGTCTTTAACGAGTGCATATAACTTCTTTCCTAATTCCCTAACTTCATCCAATGGTGAAGAACCGAATTCTCTAAGCATATTTTCAAGGCTTCTGGCATTTACACTCATTCCAAATTGACTTTCAGTAGCCATGGAAACAACATATCTTGCATCTTCTTTAGCCCAACCATCAACTGTTCTCTTGCCATTCTTAGTCTTGATCTCTTCAGGGAAAATTTTAAATAGGTAATCCTTAAGCTCAAGGTAAAGTTCCTGATATACTTCATTCTGATATCTTACTACTTCATTAAACTCTGATTCAAATCCTGCATCAACTATTTCTTTCGGAACGATATAATCATCATCAAGAGTAATATACCTTTGTGATTTTTCTGTATATGAAGCAAATCTGAACTTCTGCACATATTCCACTGCCAGTCTTGAAAGTCCAATAATATCAAAATTAAAATAAGCATGTTCAGCAACTGAACTATGACCTAATCCGAATATTATAGCTTGATTAGACTTACGAGATTTTTCAACCTCTTCCCTGGCTGCTTTCCTTAGAACATCTATATCTCTGGGATCTCTACTGATCCTTGCATATGCAGCACTCAAAGTCTCTGGAGAAACATTGTCCTTATCCCAACCCGACTTCTGCTTCATCTCTTCAATAGTGTCTGAATCTAAATTATATCCTGATAGTAATACTTTCATTTGTTTTTCCTTATGTCATCCTCGTGCTTGACACGGTGATCCACCTTTATTTAATTTTTGCGTAGTTTATTTAGTTTTTGCGTAACTTCCAAGTTTTGGTTGTTTTTCATCATCTTTATTAAGAAATTTTTTCATTCTATATGTTGTAATAATAAAGTCTGCAATAAAACTAGCTATCGGATTTAAAACTAGTGAAACAAGCATACCTATTGTACCAGCTTCAGGTGAACTCCAACCGGATGCATATAGGTATATAGTTAACCCTAATCCTATAAAAGATGATGCATAAGCACCGAATTTATTACAGAAATCTGTGAAAAGTCCCCAGATAAACGGTCCTAAAAACGCTGCTCCAATAGCACCCCAAGATACGCCTAAGATTGCAACGATCGTATCAAGTTTCATCAATGCTAGAGCTACTGATAATACAATAAAGACCACACTTGCGATTCTGGTAAGTAAAGTAAGATTTTTGTCTGAAACTTTTTTATTTATATAGCCTGCATAGAAATCTTTTGTCAGAGTTGAACTAGAGATCAATACTAATGCTGCTAAAGTTGACATTGAAGCAGAAAGTATTAAGACAAGAATTATAATAAATAAATATTCAGGTATAATTTGAGTAAGAAGTTCAGGCATTATCATATCAAAGATAGGTTTACCTGCTTCATTAAAAGCGTGTGGAGCTGTTTCAGTTGTAACGAACAATCTTCCAGTTGAACCTACAAAATATGCTATTCCACCTATTAACAATGCAAATACAGTAGATGCCATCATTCCGATTTTGATCGATCTTTTATCTTTAATAGCATAGAATTTTTGAACTAATTGAGGCATAGCGAATGGTGCTAGACTAGTAAGCATGATTAGAGAGAATAACTTCCAAAGTCCCGGAGGACCTACAGTTTCAGTTAGCTTTGGCTTGATTGCAGACAATTCATTTGCAATATTTGTCAACCCACCACCACCGTTAATGGTAAAAACTGCTAGCATAATTACTCCAACAGTCATGATCATTCCAAAAAAAGTATCGATCACAGACATTGATTTATAGCCACCCATCACTAAATAGATCGATGTGAAAAGTCCCATACCTACAACTGCCTGCCAATATTCTACACCCGGAAGTGATATTTCAAATAGATATGACAAACCTTGGAAAACTGCAGCTGAATAAGGAATAAAAAAGATAAAAATAACTATTGCTGCGTAAAGTTTAAAATACTTCGCTTTATATCTTATCTCAAAATATTCACCCATCGTAGAAATGTTATATCTGGTAGAGGTTTGCTTAATCTTCCATGCCATTAACCACCATACACCCAGAACACCTATTAATGCATTGAAGACACCTATCCAAACACCAGAGAAACCGAATCCCCAACCGATCTTACCCGCAAAACCGATGAAGACAACTGCTGAGAAATAAGCAGTTCCGTATGAAAATGCACTCATCCATGGCCCTACATTTCCCCCACCAAGCATAAAATCTGAGAAAGAATTAGTTTTTTTCATACCCCTTATTCCCAGAACTATGATCGTCAAAGCATACAATGCTAATACTATTATTTTTACTTCCATTTTATTCCTAAATTTTAATTAAATATTACGACCTATTTTAATGAGTTAGAATATACTTCTGAATAAAAATATTAGCAAATTGAAAAGAAATAAAAAAAGGTGGAATAATTAATCTGTACCCTTTGTCAAGGACAATGATAAAAAGGGGGTTGTTCTAAAAGTTGACTTCTGTATTCAACAGGAGTCAACTTTTTCAAATCCCATTGTGGTCTATCATTGTTATA
>JAQIDB010000081.1 GCA_027858225.1 Candidatus Delongbacteria bacterium | reverse complement strand
TAAATGGTGGGAAGAGAACATGTTGAAGTACTATCCACTTGGTGATCTTAAAACTGAAGGAGGGCTTAAATAATGTTACAAGAAGTTATGTTTTCAGGATTTGGTGGACAAGGTGTTCTAACTATAGCAAAGAATTTATCTTACACAGCAATGTTAGAAGGTAAAGAAACTTGCTGGATGCCAACATACGGACCTGAGATGAGAGGTGGAACTTGTGGTTGTACTGTTTCTGTTAGTGACAAACCTGTTAGTTCTCCAATATTAGAAAAATACACAACTGTAGTAGCTTTAAATCAACCTTCACTTGACAAGTATGAATCTAAAGTACAAGAAGGTGGATTATTAATTTGGGAATCTACTAATATCCACAGTGCACCAACTAGAACAGATATTAATATCGTTCCTATTCCTGCTTATGAGGAATCAAATCAGATGGGTAATGTTCTTATGATGGGTATGATCCTGCTTGGAGCTTATATTCAGAAGACTGAAGCGATCACTATTCAAGGTGTTATTGATGCACTTAAAAAGACTTTGCCGGAAAGAAGGCATAATCTTATTCCTCTGAACGAGAAAGCACTCAAGAGAGGATTTGAACTGGCAGAAGCGATCAAATGCTGCTAATATGCAAGGGGTTGAAACCCCTTGTTCAAACGGGACTGAATGTCCCGTTTTCTTATTTACTAATCTATTGATAATATTAAATTTTCCTTATCCAGTTTTTGACAATTAAAAGTTGTTCTTTATTGAACAAAAACTCTCTCGAAGTTTTTTTACCAACTATTTTTAATTTTAGACTTGATGATTTTTTAACATCATTTAGTATTGATTTAATAATCTTAAAATATATTTCCACTTCTGCACTATTATCAAGTACTTTGTTATTATCTCTATAGCTGTTTTCAGCTTTAATATGATATTTATTTGAATCAGTATAGATATTTAAATTATCAAAATTGCCCCAATTGACTAGCCATAAATTTCCGATAATATATAAAACTACTTCGTCATCATTTTTAGATCTCACTTCTTGAAACATTATTGATTTTTTTTCTCCCATAACTGGAAAATTAATTTGACACTCTTTGAAATTCATATCCAAATCTTTATTGTAATAAGCATTATAATTGATTGTTGAATATTTTGTACAACTAATATTAATTAAAATTATAGCAACAAATATTAGAAATTTATATTTCATCGTTTTTCCTTTTATTTAAGCTTCACTCTCAACTCACTATATTGTGACCAGTCAAGAACTTCATCATGCATTAATCTACCCAATATAATACCAACCAGCAAGTTATATTTCTTTGAAAATTTCATAATATCACCTTTAGAAATCAGAGACTTCTTTGCAAGATTTGCAAACTCTTTAGGGTATAAGAATTTTACAGCAAAATTATTAGCCTGATTCTCAAGAATCTCGGATCCTGTGCTTTCATTTGAAAGATCTAAGATAACTTCTTTTTTTGAATGCTCAAAATAAATATGCCCAAGTTCATGAAATAATGTAAACCAGAAAATATCGGCAAACTTTCCTTTTAAACTCATCTGAATTAAAGGTCTTTTATTTATCCAAGTTACTGCACCATTTATGCTTGCTTTACTAATGCTTTGAGTAACTGTAAAATAAATTCCTGCTTTCTTTAAAATACCAATTAAGAGCTTATTGACATTAAATATATTTGTTTCATGTATCAGACTATTCTTAATTTCAGGAATTACTTCAGTTAAAATTTTAGATTTATCAAATTCAGGATAATCAATTTTTTCTCTGATATCAATTTGACCTTTTCTTAACCATGCAGCAATTGCATAACTTGAGCTTTGATATTTCGATGAAATTCTAAAAGCAACATTTTCCGTTTGTTGAATTTTTAATAATTTTGCAACACCGAAATACTCTTTTAAGTTTCTTATCTTTTCAACAACAATTCGCGTAGATGCAACCCAGCCTTGGTTTACCATATCTAAGTAAGGAATTTTATTTAGAATTTTTTCTTCTTCCTCAATTCTTTCTTCTTCCTCTTTCTTTTTTAATGAAAGTCTATAGATTTGTTCTAACCCTAGCCAGAAATCCGCTGGAATACCTAAAACACTTGCAAGTCTATTCGCAATTTCGGTCGTTATCTCAGATTTGCCTTTAAGAATATCGATCATGTGCTTTTCAGAATAATCCATTCTCAATGCAAATTCTTTTCTTGAGATACCCCATGTATCTAATTGCTCTATTATTGTTATCCCCGGTGCTACCGGTAATCCTAAAATCTTCATTTTTTCTCCCGCCAATTATAGTCTTTTAATGATAGTCGACTATTTCTTCTATTGAAACTATTGTAACTGATATTAAATCTTTTTCATCTTTTGTAAATTTTGGCTTTATTATCATGCGGTATGGATGATCTAAATCGAGACTATAAAAACCCTTGTAATTATCTTTTAGAGGATGGCATCTTCCAACACGTTGAGTTAACAATAAGTGGAAATTTTCTATCGCAATTAATTGACTATATCTTAAATAAATCTTTTCTGCTCTTAACTTACCGTACAACCGTATCGCATTTCTTGTATCTTCGTTATCAATAATTTTTCTTAATTTTTTATCTTTGATTATTATTTTCACAGACTACCTTCAAGAGTTAATTTAAGCATTAATAAACAGTTTGTCAATATTTTTATTCACCTATTAGGTTAATGGTTTTCTGATTTTGCATTTAGTTTATATTTTAACAACACAAATAAATATATTTAATTCACTAGGTCAAATAGTGACCTTTTGAAATAAACCTTTAAAAATATTTTTTTATTTTATCTTTTGTACTGAACGCAGGAATGCGTTCCGTTTTTTGCACTACAGGGACGCATTCCTGCGTCCCCTACAAACTGACCACTAACCACTGATCACTGACCACTTAAAATAATTCTCGTAGAATTATTTTATTAATAACATTTTATTTGTCTTCGTAAAACCTTCACATTCCAATTCGTAGAAATAAATCCCACTATTCAGTTCGTTAGCATTAAAATTGATTTTATGAATTCCTCTATCCATTTTTCCGTTTACTAACTCAGAAACAAGCTGACCTGTATGGTTATAAACCGTCAGTTTAACATCCTGTGCTTTATTTATTGAAAATGATATCTCCGTACTAGGATTGAACGGGTTCGGATAGTTTTGATAAAGCTTTGAATTGTTAATTGTAAATTGTCCATTGTCAATTGAAGTACAAACTCCCCCTTCGAAAGTTATATAATCAACCCAGGCGCAATCATCACCTTCATCTCCGGAATTATTTTTTTCATACACCCATTTAAAAGTATGAATCCCTGCCGGAACAGAAAATGAAGATTCTCTCCAAGATGAAATACCACTGTTCATTATTTTTTCATACCTATTAATAAAAAATTTGAAGAAATCAGCACCTCTTTCAGAAGAAACTTTATGCCAGAAAGTAATATTGCCATCAGTTGCATAATTCATTTCAATAGATATTTCAGCAGTTTGACTATAACTGATATCTGAAGACTGGATACAATAAGTACCTTCCTTTGGAGATAAACTTTCAATAAACCAATCAGAGTCCCCACCAAATCCCCAGGCAAAATTTGTAAAATTCCCAGTTTCAAAGTCTTCAATATAATATACTGATGGATCACAAACAGATATTGTAAATTCATGAGTATTAAAGAATTCTCCGGCCGTTCCTTTTAAGGTAATCATTGAAGTACCTGGAGCAGTATTACCTGCCGTTATAGTTAAAATACTTCCATTAAGTGAGGCAGTTAGTACGTCAGGAGCACTATTGCTTTCCAAAGTTACTGTGACAGCAGAACTATTAATATCTGCAAAAATTTCTGAAACGTCTATATCTATACTTGCATCAAAAAGTAATGTTTTGTCTTCGATGGAATTTAAAACATATACTCCTACAGCCGGTGCGGCATTTATCACTCTGATACTGTCAATTACAACAGGAGTAACAGGTTTATCATCAACTGTTGAAACATAACTGATATTATACACAACATCCATTCCATCAATTATTTTTCCAAAAACAGCATGAAGACTATCAAGATGTGGGAAAGGTTCTAATGTAATAAAATATTGAGACCCTCCGGTATCCGGTCCTGCATTTGCCATTGATAATACTCCTGGAGTATCATGTTTCAGGTCTGGGTGAAATTCATCTGGAATAGTATATCCCGGCCCACCAGTCCCATTCCCTAGTGGGTCACCATCCTGGATCATGAAACTTTGTATAACTCTGTGAAAAATAAAATTATCATAAAATTTTGCGTTGGTTAGATCTATGAAGTTATTTGCAGTTATCGGGACTAAATCTTCTCTTAATTCAGCTCTAAAATTTCCCATTGATGTGTACCATTGAACTATTGTCTGAGATGAAACAACTGTACTGGTCAGAAATAGTGCTAAAATTAGAATTTTTATTTTTGAAAATGACATTACTCCTCCTGTAATTTAAAACTAAAGATATTTTAAGCTATATTGTGTAACATTACAAGTAATATAAATATAACTTATCTTGAATATTCTTGCAAATTTAACTATACTTGGGGTATGAATTTTACAATCAAACGAGTCCCTTTATCATTCCTCAAAGAATATCATAAAGTTCCTATTCAATTTTCATCAGATATAATTTATTCAGAAGAATTATTTGTCGGAAAATCTGAGAATATCAACCTGATTGAATCACATGTTCCACCATTTACAAAAGACTATGATGAATATGAATCACCTTTCAAATGGGTTGAAAAATGGGATATTTCAAATTGGTGTATCTTTAAAGCTGAGATAAATAACCAATATGTCGCCGGAGCAGTTATTGCGTTTAATACAAACGGTGTTAATATGCTTGAAGGTAGAGATGATATTGCAGTTTTGTGGGACATCAGAGTTTCTCCAGATCATAGAGGACAAGGTATTGGTGAAGAATTATTCAAAGAAGCTGTAAAATTTGCTAAAGAAAAAAAATGTGAATTTCTAAAGATAGAAACACAGAATATCAATGTGAATGCTTGTAAGTTCTACAAAAAAATAGGATGTTATCTCGGTAAATATTCAATTCATGAATACAAAGACCTGTCAGATGAGATCATGATGATGTGGTATTACAAAATCAAAGAAAGAACTAATGCCTAAGTTAATTAAATTTGATGTGAAAAAGACCTTATTTAGCATGGCTATCCCTATGCTTGTAGGTACTATCACAATGAATGCATATAATCTTGCCGACACATGGTACGTATCACAATTAGGAACTGTCCCGTTGGCAGCTATGGGATTTACTTTTCCTGTAGTCATGTTCTTTACTTTTATTGCCGGTGGTGTTGGAACGGGTATTACGGCATTATCATCAAATGCTATTGGTCGTCAGGATAATAAAACTGCTTCAAATATTGTCACACATGGACTGATTCTAATTGTTCTTCTTTCCGCTTTTTTAGCTATAACAGGTTACTTAAGCATGGATTTTATCTTCAGTAAACTTGGTGCGAATGAAGAAACTTTACCACTTGTAAAAGGGTACATGAATACATGGTACATGGGTGCAGTCTTTATGGCGATTCCGATGATGGGAAACGGAATACTTATTGCCCTTGGGGACTCCAAAGCTGCTAGTAAATTCATGGCTTTTGGTGCGATCGTTAATATAATTCTTGATCCAATTTTGATATTCGGATGGCTTGGAATAGCTCCGATGGGGATCTTTGGAGCTGCTTTAGCAACAGTTATATCTCAAGCTCTTTCAACTGCCTGGCTTGTTTATTTAATATCCGTAAAATATCCTCTTCTGAATTTCAAGCACCCAAATCTGAGTTTACTGACAAATTCATGGAAAAAGATCACAAGTTTCGCGATTCCTTCAAGTTTAACTATGATGCTAATGCCGGTTTCAGCAGGAGTTATTACAGCTCTAGTCAGTAAACATGGAGTTGAAGCTGTGGCCGCTGCAAGTGCTGCCAGTCGAATTGAAATGTTCGCTTTCGTTATACCTATGGCTCTTGGTATGTCCCTCACACCATTTGTCAGTCAGAATTATGGTGGGAACCGCATGGATCGTATAATTGAAGCTAGAAGTTACTCTACTAAATTTGCATTACTATACGGAATTTTTATTGCGATAACATTTTTTATCAGCGCTCCATTTCTTGCAGCATTTTTCTCTGAAGATCCAAAAGTTATAGAGATATTCATACTTTATGTCCGTACGATTTCTTTCGGTTACGGTATGATGGAAGTTCATAGATACAGTGGATTCTTCCTAACCGGTATGAATAAACCTTCATATACAGCAATACTTAATTTTGCCAGAATCCTTGGACTGCTCATTCCTCTATCATTCTTAGGAAATCATCTTTGGGGTATTACTGGAATATTTACAGGAAGATTGATTACTGATTTAATCTCAGGATCTATTGGAATTATATGGATAGGTTGGATCATAAAATCTAAAAAGAAGAAACAGGACAAGTTGATAGGTTCTACTTCACCTGTAACTCCTTAATGAATTCATCCATCTTTACTTTTATCTGATCTCTGACTTTTCTGGAAAACTCGAATTTTTCTTCGTAAGTTCCTTGAAATGCTGACGGATCTTCAAATTCTATATGCAATCTCTTGTATTGATCTCCAGGAAATATCGGACATCTTTCACCTGATGCCTGATCGCAAACTGTTATCACATAGTCGTAATATATCCCAGAATTGATCTTTTCCTGAACAGTATTCGTTTTGTTCTGAGAAATATCTATTCCGATCTCTTTCATTGCATCAACTACAACAGAATTCAAATTCCCTTTCTCAATACCAGCACTCTCAGCTTTCACATTTTCAAGACCTGCATTATTAACAAATGCTTCAGCCATCTGACTTCTTGCTGAATTATGTATGCATACGAATAATATTTTTGTCATGTTAACCTCATCTGATTTTTTAATACACTAGAAAGATAATAAATAATGTTACAAAATTATGATATTATTTCATAATCGCTCGATGACCGGCTTACTTCTAATTTCTAATTTCTAACTTCTGACTTATATTTTATACTTGCAGAATTTAATAATTTTTGTTTAATTCATTACATGTAATGATCAAGTATTACACTTACATTGAAAATTCGATAGAGATACACAGTAGAAAAAAACGACGTACGGCGCTTTGCCGTTTTAATTAGGCATAAACTAGACAGCAAAAGGAAGTACGTCTTTTTGCCGCACGTTATGGGATAATTTCCGGTATTTGATATGTTTGAATAGATAAAGCATCGAAGAATAGGAGTTAAAATATATGATAATAATGAAAGCACATATTTTAGTATTATTTTTTGTTACGGTGTGTGTGATGTTAGGGCAGGATAAAATTTATATAGGTAAGTACGCAAAAGAACTTGCATGTAAAAGTTTATCAGAAGAAGAACAAAAACAGCATATAAAAGATTACAATGAAAAAGCTGAAAGATTTGGCAATGAAGAAGTAAATTGGATGCTAAAGAATGATTCCCCATATGGTGGATGGTATTATAATATGATAAATATAAATGAGATTGAGGAATTTAAGAAAATTGGGATTGATCTTACGCAAAAAGGTGAAAACATTGGTGATGCTTCTACTATTTTTAGAGATTTTAAAATAAAGGATGAATCTAATCAATTGTTACAAGTTTCTGATGTTTACTTTTATACTAATATTATTGCTGTTGGTACTGTAATTGATTCTATTTCTCCTATTCCTGGAATGGAAATTGGAAGTTTTGGTTATCCTAATTATCGTGTAAAATACGATATTAAAATTAATGAATTCATTAAAGGTGATTTTTACTATAAGAAACCAAACCCCACTATAACAATCTACAAAAAGAATGGTGGCTATATTATAGATTCAGATGGTACAAAAATATTGAAAAATTATTACAAAAAAGGCTCTTCTAAAGAATACTATAATTTTGCAGATTTTAGAACATACGGTATTGGCGATAAAGTAATATTATTTTTACAATTTTCTTATAAAGATGGAATTAATAGCCCATTTACTGATGATCCTGCCCTAACTAAAAAATCAAAGTTGTTAAACATTTTTTTTGATGAAGAAGAAGCAATTTTTGAGATAACTGATGGATATTTTCAAAGATTTAATACAGGTGCAATGGAAAAATCTTATCGTAAATACTTAGGTACAAAATTTGTGGATTCATTTTGTATAAAAGCAGATGAATTTATTAACTTTTTTAAAAGACTCGAAGAAATTAATGACACACCGAACTTTTATAATAGGAGTTACAAATAAGTTATGCTAACAAATAATAGAAATACCGGAACAACCCATAACATTAGCAAAATGACTAGAATCCCCTACTTGACTTGAGTTATCGCTTTTTGCTATGACCGTTAGCCCTAATTAATTTTTCTTTTTTTAAAACAATCCCTATGTGTCAATTTAAAGAGATAAAAAAGAGGTGGTTTTGATGCCACCTCTAATGTATTGTATTTTAGTATCATTTGATACTATTTTGTGAGTATCATTTTTTTGGTGATGCTCATTCCGTTTGCTTCAAGAGTATAGAAATACATACCTGAGTTGAAATTACTTGCATCGAAATTAACTTTATGAATTCCTGCTTCTTTACTTCCATTTACAAGTTCAGAAATTAACTGACCATTGATGTTGTAAACATTTATCTTCACATCACTTGAAGTAGGTAGTGCGAATCTGATTGTAGTTATCGGGTTAAACGGATTAGGATAATTCTGATACAAAGTAAACTCAGTAGGTAACTGAGATTCAACAATATCAGTTTTCTCGTCTTCTTCAGAGTTCCCATTCAATTTATCAAGTAAATCACTGATATTCGAAGTATAATTGACCTTTGATCTATTTTTTCCTTTACTTTCAGCATCTTTCATCATACTCGCAATTGCGATATCAATATCAGCTAGTATAATTTCACCTTCTGTTTCTGCCTCTTCTTTCATTTCTTCTGCAAGTGAAATAGCATCATCATACTTTTTACCTTTAATTTTAGTTGAAATTTTCATTTCTTTATAAAATTTCTTGTTTGATGTACTGTCAGATGCTATGGCATCATCATAGATCTTGATAAGTTGATCAGTATCAAGTTTAGCTTTTATATAAATATCTGGTAATCTGGTTGTAGCAACATAATATTCTTCGCTTTCAGGATATTTGTCTATAACCTTTTCATACAATTTAATTGAAGGTTTGTAATTATCTTTAGATTCAAGTTTAATTGCGGTGCTAAGTAATTGACTCTCTGGTGTTGGAGGCTCGTTAGCGCTGTTAATAGGAGGTGTAGGTGTCTCAGTTCGGTAAGCTGTCAAAGCATATGGTTCGTAAGATAGACGATAACCACCTATTGTTCCCATAGTCCATAAATCAAAGTAATAATTATAATTTTCATCGTTGATTTCTGATATTCCCCAATAGTTGTATTTTGCATTAATTCCAACTACACTAGGGAATGCCACTTTGGATGTAGTATAGTGACTTACTCCTCTAATTGAAGGTGTATTTGTGTTATCTGAATAAATATTGTTGTAACCTTCATACATATATGCACTGGCAGAATATTTCATGTATATCTGACCACCTTGATAATGTAATTTATCCTTCGCGTTGTTGTAAATGCTGTTATTTAATTCTTCTGTTGTTTCTGATACATCAATGAGCATAGGCAACGCATTGTATCCTGTGATATACAGGCCGTAATCAGTATTTTCAGTGATTGTGTTTTTAGTTAATGTTGGAGAACATAAAGTCAAATCCATACCGTGATGGTAATTCTTAATTGTATTATTTTCAAATACTCCATCCGAGTGAACTAAAGACACACCAAATCCTACACCCTTTCCGTACAAATGATTACCTTCAAGTATAAAGTCTTTGCAAGTTACTACATCATCTTCATCTACCGCAAATGCACAATTAATTAAGAAGATACTGTTGTCACAGTTTGTGAATGAAGAATTTAAGATATCTACATTTGCTGCAGATGCGTGAATTGCAGTTTCTGCATTATTGATAGTTGCATTTGATAAAGTAATAGTACTGCCAATTTCTGCAGTTATACCTTGCCATGTGTCAGTTCCGTTTATTGTAACATTCGTTAGATCAAGTACTGCTCCATTTTTTACCGTAATTTTCGACCCGGTTTCGGCTGTTACTACGGCATTAGGATAAATTTTTATATCATCGCCTGGGTTTATCACAAGTTCGGTGCCTGCTTTTAGAACAAATTTTAATGGATCGTAAGATTGACAAGGTGTTATGTCTAAATAATTGTCTATATAATCTGACGCATCAATTTTATAAACTGTATTCATTATGTCTTTAGGGGCAGCTGGTCTAGAAGTGACCCTAAATAAATCCATAATTGATATACAAGTCGTATTAGTAACATCGTCTGATGGTGCAAACATACTTCCCTGCGAATGAAGGATAGCAAATTCATCTTTTCCATTATCTTCAATGAAATTGCCAGAAACAATCTTTCTTATATCTTTTGTAGCAAGTTCTGGAATATCTATGCCATAACCATAAAAGCCAAATTCACCCAACCAATCTTTAAAAATATACTCGTAAGCATAAGTAGTGTATCTGTATACGACATCAAGACCTTGATAGATAAATATAAGCCGATCAATTCCATCTTCATTAAATGATGTCATATCCCTAAAATGATAAGCATCTCCTTTCCAATTCATATCAAGATCTGGGATATTCTTCTCAACCTTGTCCCTATTAATACTAAAAGTTTTAACAACATTGCCATCTGTAATTGAAATGTCTATTTTTCCATCAGAATCAAAATCTCCTAAAGCACTTGAAATTTTAATATATTTTGTAAATGGAGTATCATAAAAATGAGAAATTATCGGTAATTCAGTTACATAGTCATAAATCTCAAAACAAAAATTATCCATGAGAATTATCTCGTCAATACCATCATTATTGAAGTCATATGAAATTATATCAGTTTTGTAGAAACCCCAAAAATCAGAATTTAAATCAATTTTCTTATAATACTCTGATTCTCCCAATTCATAAAATAACAATGACAAACCCTTATTATATTCAGAGAATAATACGACTTGTTCTTCTATTTCATCAGCATCTGTATTGCAAGCTCCAATAGCTAATATCTGGTCACCGAATTCAGGGGGATCCATAATAGAGATTTGATTGGTTTTAATAGTATGTTGATCTGTGGGATCATAATGTACAAGGTTATTAGTGTTGTCAAAAACAGCTAGTTTTGGTTTCAAATGCTCGGTTGTAGTCGATGGACAAGGTCCTTGAGTCACATTAATAAAATTACTGCCATCTACAAACACAGAAGGTGAAGATAATATTATTGTACCTGATCTGTTTGTAAAGTCTATATGAGACTCAGTTGTTTTCATTGTAACAGTTTCAGGGATTGTTCCAGGTACTTCACTATCAATTGTTATCCATTCAGGCATTGATTTGATATAAAAGCTTGTGTCAAATATGTTAGCTGGGTTGTTTTTTATAACATCAAATGTAAAATTTTGTTCTTCATAATTGAGAGTCAAATTACTAGGGTTAACGTAAAGTTCCGGTAACATAGGTTCGTTACCTAGGTAGAAAGCATATGGAACGTTTTGATATGTACTATAACCGTAGTTATATCTTTCATTATTTTGCACGATTTCCATTTTTTCGTATTCTCCCCAATCCATAGTGAAAAAAGGTGTATTTGATTCAACGGATAGTTCTAAATAAAAACCAGCAAAAGTATTAATATCAATATCAGTCGGTATATCTTCATTTGAAAAATCTATCTCAATCTTATGTCGGTTTATACTATTATAATTCTCTGGATTTTGAATCATAGAAGTTGTTGACGTTTTGATTAGAATATCTAGCGAATTATCAACATCATTATAAAATGACTTATCTAAATATACTTTTGCTGTTATATTGAGAGGAGTTTGCATTTCTTTCAAAGCATAAACTTCTGCTACAGCTGTAAAATTATGATTAATTCCAACTTGATTTTGTTCTTCTCGATAATAGTATCTTGATCCATCGACCAAGAAGTATGAATCGTATACAGCAATATCAGTCCTACTATCATACTGATCTGTATGAACATTTAAAGATGATAATACTCCTGATAAGTATGAATGGTGATAATCTGGTGCCCATTTCGAATAAAGTAAACCACCAGGACCTATTTGATCAAAATACGCTGCTTCAAAGTCAATTACATGAGATATATCATCGAAATAATTTGGATCTGTGTATAATTGGTTGGTTGTGAATCGATTAAGTTCTAAAGGATTTATTAACTCAGCACCTTCAGTAGTACTAATATAGTCATAAACATAACTCGGATCATCGTGTAACATACCAAGTAAAGTGTGAATCGCACCGCTAGATACACTTTCTTTAACAGCTTCAATATTTTCATCATAAGAGTAATTTACACACGCTTGATGAATTAAATCAGCAAGTATAACAGAATTTGCAAATCCAAGGATTTCACTAAATACCCATGAAAAATCAATATGATTTGAAATCCAGTTGGCCATAACTTCGGGTAGTGAACCATATCCCATCATTTCAGGATAAAATCTATTTGAAAATCTAAACATATGGCACTCTTGCCAAAACCCGTTTTCAGGTATAAGATATCCTCCAGATATTTTATAATCATCAGGTAGATTATATGGGTTGTTATTATACCAGTCTTTCAACACTTCATAAAAGAAATCAAGTGCTGGATTACCACCTTCGTATGCCCAATCGTCTGTATTGTCACCTCCATAATTTATGGGCCATATGACAGGTTCCATTGATCCTGACCCACAAGTTACCCAAACTTGATTCCCATCGTAGGTTTCCTTATAAACTAAATCAGCGACAGCATCATTTGCTGATTTTCCCATACTGTAATCATGCATAGCTTCGGTTACCATATGAGACTGAATGCCTGGTATTTGCTCTAATGCATTTGTTGGATCTTTTGATTTAAAAATTGAAAGTTCATGAAGACCACTTTTTGTAGTTAGCATCGGTACAACGTAATTATGAGCTCCAATATCCATGACAAGATGATTATAATATCCACAAGCTAACGCCAATTTTTGTGCTCTTGCAGGATCATCTTCATATCCTCCTGCTTCATCAGCGCCTGGATCAACTCCGGGTGGATCAGGTAAAACTGCCTGATCAAGTAAGTATTGCGCAAATTGTAAAGCGTACTTAGGGTGGTGCGTATCAATTCCCCAACTACATGAACCATTTGGTCCTCTAACATCAGGTACATCCGTCATATTAATTTCATATGTTAAATGATTCAAAGTTTGGTTAAACACTTGTTGATAAATATCCAGTAAAGCGGGTTTTAATTCGTTTATATATTGCATATCAGGTAAAATTGAACCGTATTTAAAATATTGAGGCCAAGCTTGTAATAATTGGTAATATTCACCAGAATATCCGATAGTGTCATAGTATTCAATAATTTTATCATACTGTGAAACATGTACTGCAAAGCCATGTGCAAATAAATTTGATATAATTAGTGACAATAGCATTATGAACTTTCTCATAAGACAAACTCCTTGATTTACTTAAAATAGTAATTTATTGAAAAGCCAATTTGATTTTTATCAAAATTATTTATCATTTTGTAACTCAGTATGCCTTGATCACTTTTTTGAGATTGTTGCATCTCTTTTGCCGTTGTACCAGCATAAATAACATCTGTTACCCAGCTAAATAGACCAATAGCAATTAAACCATACGAAATATTTAATTTTACTTCGTCCCTATCATCGTTAAAAATAGGAAAATTATCAAAATATAACTTAAAACCTGGTATTAGCAGTAATCTTGTTGATGCAAACAATATTCCTGTTTTATGGTTGCCTAAATAAAAATGCCCACCACCAGGTACAAATACTGAGATTATAGGTGCAACACCTTTACTTCCTTCTTTTTTTTCAATTCGTCTAAAAGGTATTTTTTCTTTTGTTTTTATTGAATCTACATCGTTTGCTATTAAAATAAAAACAGGAATTATAAATACCAAAATAATCCATCTTTTCATAAAAGTCTCTCCAATTATTTGTACATTCTCAATATTGATTTATTTCAGATTTTATTATAGCAATTGCAAATTTCAAAATTTGCATAAAACATGGTATACTTAAAATCTAAAAAATGCAATATTTTTCTTATTTTTTTTGTTTTTTGAATTATTAAAAAATTAAAGTATATTGACACATAGGGATTGAAAAACTAATTCTTAGAAAAGAAAAATAAACAAGGGCTAACATTGGCAAAACATCAATGGGTTACTTGTACATTTAACTCGCTCTTCCCCACTGCTTTTTGCCATATCCGTTAGCAGAAATAGCACTTGAGTAATGGTTCAACTTGAGTTAATTCTACATAAATGGAATCTAAAAAAATGAAATTAATAAAATGATATATTTAATATTTGTATTAATATTCTTGTATTTTCTCTTATTTTCAAAAAAAAATAGTGATTTGAACTCAGAAATGGATAATAATGTAAATAGGAGAGATATGAGAAAAGAAGATATTGACTCTATAAAAGTATCTGCTTACTTTTTTGCAAAATTTATTTTAGTAACAATTATTATTTTTATTATCATTGTTTTTATTGCTAATCTTGACACATACGAAGAAGATAAATTTGATGCAGAAAGAATTTGCACGAAACTACAAGTTCAATCTCATATTTATACAGATAGCATTGATTACTATATTTGGAATTTAGACTCTCTCAATGCAGATTCGATTATTAATAAGACTGATATTCTTATTTTTTCAAAAGAATGTATTTCTTTCAAATTTAAAGGTAGAATATATACCGAAATACCAATATTTGAAGATGATAAAAGGACTCATCGAGCATATACTTATTACGAAGATGAAGATGAAATGTTGAAGAGAAAAATTGACGAAATAATAAAGAAAGCAGAAAACTATTTTTTAGAGCATGGTAAATATACATATGATCTTAATCTTTTACATATTGATGAAAAGTTCTTAGGAAAAGGAGTTAAAATAAATGAATTCACTAAAAATGATATTGAAATTGAATATGAAGGTGAAAAAATAACTAGAAAGAAATGATACAGTAAATTTCAATTATAAAACTTGAAATAAAATCAACCTCAAGTTGAAAGGGTTCCCATGGGCTCAAGTGCTACAACTGCTAACATTGGCAAAATGACTTGAATACCCTACTTGTCTTGGCTTAACGCTTTTTGCCATGACCGTTAACTGCAATTACTAAAATAAAGGATAATAATAATGGATGAATATTTTGGTTTCAAGCCTTTTGAGATACCTTTCGAGTCGAAAACGATTAAATTTTATATTTCATCAAAAAATAGTGACTTTACAGTAAAGAAACCAATATTCGTAAATATAAGTGGTTTTGGTGCTTTTCCTGTTTTTCGTAAAACTGACCTTGGAGTATCAAGTAGCCTACTTGTTTCACATAAATTGTTAAATGAAAAATATTATTATGTAGTTATTCCTTACCCAACTATTCCATTTTATTCTGATGTTGAAGTTGAACCATCTTCAACATATTTAGAATCTGCTAATCTTAACTATTTTTCTAAAATAAACAGTGCCGTTATAGATTATTTAGTCAAGCAAGAATGGATCGATAATAAGAAAATAATCATTTCTGGTGCTTCATCTGGCTCAGACATTGCAACTAAAGTCGCTACAATAAACAAAAATGTTAGTCATTTAGCTTGTTTTGCTGGGTGTGGTTTAACTCAAATGTATAATTTTATTGTAGATATCAGAAAGCAAATCAGAACAAATGAGATAAGCGAAAAGGATGGACAAAAGGAAATAATAGAATTGTACAGTTCATTCAAAGATATTTTTGATGACCCTACATCTGTAAATAAATTTTGGGGAGGTCATACGTTCAAATTATGGCATTCCTTTTTTTCAAACCCTCCTTTGAATAATTTGTTAAAAGTAAACATTCCTATTTACTACTCTAAAGGTACAGAAGATGTAAATAGTTGTATTGAAGGTACTGATATAATCCCATTAGAATTTATACGTTCAAAGAAAAACAATCTAACTTATAAAGCTTGGTTTGGATGCGATCACTATTTTCAAAAAAAGCTTTTAGACTCTCAAGGTAATGATAAAGTAATAAGCCTCGTAAATGATGTAGTAGATGACTTTATTTTGTGGCTTGATAACCAGAATCCGTAACAGCAGTTAACATTGGCAAAACATCAATGGTTACTTGGAGATTTAACTCGTTATGACACCACTGCTTTTTGCCATAACCGTTAACTGCAATGCCCCCATAATTGGCTATTGTACAGAAATAAAAAAATTTAGGAGGAAATTATGAAACATCTCTATTCAATGGTACTTTTAGTTTTGGTTGTTATGTTACCTTACA
>JAQIDB010000075.1 GCA_027858225.1 Candidatus Delongbacteria bacterium | reverse complement strand
GAGATAAAAGATCAAAGTACAGCAGCCAATGATAAAAAATTCAATGAAGAATTAAATAAATTGAAAGAACAGAGAAGAATCGGAAATATTAGTGAAAAGGAATATGAAGATCAAAAGCTTGAACTTGAAGTTGACCTTATTTTTAATCAGGGTGGAAGTGTTGAAGTATTAAAATCTTCTACAGGTTTAACTCAGGCTATGATAAGTTATAAAAAGGCAAAGCTTGATTATGAATATGCTACTGTTAGAGCACCTTCATCTGGATATGTTGCAGATCTTGGGATAGTGAAAGGTCAGTACTTTAGTTCAAGTAAAAAAGCTATGACGATAGTTGATTACAACTTGATCGAAATGGAGATACCTGTTTTAGAAAGTGAAGTTGGTGATCTTACTGATGATAGAAAGGTAGAAGTTAAGTTCGAAGCTCTTAAAGATGTTGTGTTCAATGGAATAATTGAAACTATTTCACCCATAATCGATGAGGCAACAGGCACTTGTAAAGTATTAGTTAACATTCCAAATGGTGATCTAAGGATCAAATCTGGTATGCGTGGAAATGTTAAAATTGAAAGTAAGATTTATTTCGACAAAATAATTGTACCAAATGAAGCTATTCTTACTAGAGATAATAGAAAATTGGTATTCATAGTTCAAGATGAGAAGGCTAAATGGGTATATGTTAATACAGGACTTTCGAATTTTAATTATACGGAGATCATACTTGATAAAAAAGATCCAAAGTTGAAATTAGGTGATGATGTTGTAATCACGAATAATTATACATTGGCTCATGACGCGGATGTAAAGGTAATTGAGTAAAATAGTTGGCAGTTGAAAGTTGGCAGTGATCAGTTCGTAGGGGACGCAGGAATGCGTCCCAAAAACGATATAAAACAATGGATCCCCGTGACAAGCACGAGGATGACAAATGTAGGGAACGGTTTCAAACCGTTCCGCGAAACAGGATAAGTACATGGCATTTGAAAAAATAAAAGAGAATTACGAATTATATAAATCAAATTATTTCGCAGGGAATGAATTGTACTGTCCGTTTTGTGGAAGATTTTACCGAATGGATTCCTATGGGAAATTCGGGGGTAAGAGTAATTACTGCCCTATTTGTGCTTCCTCAAAGGAAGAGCGAACACTTCTTTTATTTCTTCAATCCAGAACAGAGCTTTTAAAAGGTGATTTGAAAATTTTAGTCATCAGTGAAAAGAATGAGATCACTGAATACTTTAAGAATTTTCCTAATACAGAAGTAAAAATATTTAATGTTACGGGTGACTTTTCTATCAGAGATGAAGAACTGAGAGATAAATACCCGGATGATCATTTTGATGTAATAATATGTAATTACATTTTAGAAAAATTACCATCTTACAATATGGTAATCAAAGAGTTAAATAGGGTAATTACTTACGATGGTTTTATAGTATTACAGGCCAATATTGATGAGAAGATAGATAAAACATTGGAAATGCCGCTAACTTCATATAAAGATAGATTTAAATTATATGGGATATTGGGAAATTATAGAAGATTCGGTAAAGATTATGTGGAAGTTCTTAATAAAAATGGTTTGGATGTTCTTGAATATGATTTCGAATTGGAATTAGAAGATATACCTCATGAAACAGTATATGATAAGTATAAATTCTATTTGGGTTATAAAGATCCTGCTCCTGTAATACAAAATTATAATGATTTAGTAGATGATGCGATTAATGAACATTTCAGATCAAGCAAAAAGAGTTCGCTTAAATCAATGATATATAAATACTTATTTCTTGTACCTGAAATGTTGAAGAAGAAAGTTGATGTTTTAGGTAGTAGAATAAATGAGAATAAGGAAAATAAGGGTAGAATTGAGTACATGTTATTTATTCTACTATTTGGATTGATTTTATATTGGAGTACATGGGTATTATTTAAGACAACAGGGCATACAGAGAATTATTTCATTGGGCTTACACACTGGTTAATAGCTTTTCCAATTCATATTGTTGGAGGATTAGGAGGATTATCGATCTTAGCCGGGTATGCATTTGCAAATGATGATGCCGGAGTATTTAAAAAACTAATTGTAGGTGCTTTTCTGATGGCTACACTAATGTTAACAGTTCTTTTATTTTGGGTTTAAATTTTTCAGAGGATAAACATGCTTAAAAATATATTACTAAGACCTATAACGATCATAATGATATTCACTGCAGTGACAGTGTTCGGAATCATATCGTATAACAAATTACCGGTAAATCTATTACCAGACATAAAGTACCCATCTGTAACCGTTTGGACAGAGATGGAAGGAAGTAGTCCTGAAGAGGTAGAAAGACTGCTCACCGAGCCATTAGAAGCCTCAATTGCAGGTTTGAAAGGTATTAAAAGCATAAAGTCCGAATCGAAAGAAGATATAAGTTTAATTACTATAGATTTTATCTGGGGAACGGATATGGATTTTACAGTTCTATACCTCAGAGAGAAACTTGATGCTGCAGATTTGCCTGAAACAGCTGAAAGACCGAATATACTCCGTATTGATCCAGGTAAAAAGCCGATAATGATCCTATCAGTGACCGGAAAAGACACAAAAGCTGCACGAGATGTATCTGAGCATATTATCAAGAAGAGAATTGAGCAGATAGACGGTGTTGCAATGGCAGATGTGATTGGTGGAGAAGAAGTTGAGATCAGAGTTGAAGCAGACATTGACAAACTTAACTCTTTCGGAATATCATTCAATACTTTGACAAATGCTGTAAGAAGCGCAAATACGAATTCGTCGGGTGGTACTGTTAAAGATGATGTATATATTTACGATCTTGTAATTTCATCAGAGATCACTGAACTTTCAGACATCGAAAATACTTTAGTAAAACAGCTTCAAAACAAGAGAAATATATATATTAAAGATGTTGCAGATGTAGGCTACTCTGATAAAGAAAAGAAATCTTTTACCCGATACAATGGGGAAAATTCAACCGGTATTCTGATCCGTAAGGATGGAGATGCAAATGCTGTTATAGTTTCCGGATTAGTAAAGGAAGTAATGGAAGAGTTTAAAGGCACTCTGGATGTTGACCTAAACATCGTTTATGACCAGTCAGATTTTATTTCAGAGTCTATCAATAATGTTGTGACAGCTATATTGCTCGGTGGTATTCTGTCATTTTTAACGTTATTCTTATTCCTAAGAGATTTTAAGTCACCTTTGAATATATCACTTGCGATGCCTATAAGTATATTTGCAACTTTCTCATTATTATATTTTTCTAAGATATCATTGAACTTGATGTCATTGTCAGGATTTGCTCTCGGAATAGGTATGCTGGTGGATAACTCCATCGTCGTGTTAGAAAATATTACCCGGCATCGGAATCTCGGGAAGAAAATATTTGATGCCTGTTACGACGGAGTAAAAGAGGTTATTCTACCTGTATCAGCTTCTACATTTACAACAATAATCGTATTCATGCCGGTAATTTTTGTTTCAGGTGCTGCAGGCGTTCTTTTTAAGGATCAATCTATCTCAGTGGCATTTGCTCTGATAAGTTCACTGTTTGTTTCACTGACATTAGTTCCCGTACTCTATTCAAAATTCTCAATGGAAAAAAAGGAAACAAGAACAGAAGATAAAAGTGTTAAAAGTGACAACGGTGTTGTTTTTAAAACAGGTATCTATTGGGCCGTAATGATTGCGTTATTCTTTATCATAGTGAAGATAAGTAAGATACCTATAGATGAGCATGCACTTGTATATGTATTATTTTTGGCTCTAATGGCGGATCCAATATTGAAATCAATTGAATTCTTTATCGGTAAGAACAAGGGTCTGAATACTAAAATAAAAATGAATTTCTATTTGATAAATTTCATTTGGCTGATAATACTATTATTGCTCAGTATTCCTGCAGCATTTATAACAAAGATAGATTATTTTGAACCATTTCATCAGTTGTTATCTCTGACAGATATACCTTTCCTAATAGACACAGTGGATAATTTTCTATACGATATTTCTACATTCATAAATGATTTACTTCAACCATATGAGGAAGAATTAAGCACAAATGGATTCATGTTCTATGCGTATATACTTGGTGGAATAGTATTTGTGATAAACCTGTTCGGCTTATTTAACCCTGCTAAGTTCTACAAAGTAGATAAAGAAAGGTTGAAGAGCGTATTTTACTTAACAAGGATAAGAAAATTCTTAAAATTAGTGACATTCGGCTCAGTTGGAATTCTTATAGGATTATTTGTCTTCTGGGGCAAAATATTTGTCAAATTTGTTCTTTTCATTTCAAAACCTATATTGGTTGGATTCGACAAGTCTTATGCTTGGTTCGAAGAAAAATATCATATGGTACTTCTAAAAGCTCTGGATAACAAGAAGATCACTTTAGCATTGGCTTTTGGAGTTATTATAATTTCTCTACTACTTTCACTGGGTATAGAAAAACGAATGATGCCAGATGTTGATAGTCATGAATTTATACTATCTGTTGAACTGAATCCTGGTACAAGTATTTTTAGAACTGAAAAGATTATAACCGACTATGAAAATATGATCGAGAATATGGATGGAGTTGTTTCATTATTCTCTACCGGAGGTATTTACGATGAAAAATCGTTACTTACTGGTGCAACTGTATATAAGGGTGATATTCAGGTAAAGCTGGAAAATAATATTTCGACAAAGAAATTTATTAATGAACTTAGACCAAATTTGTCCAGCTACAACTCAAGTATGGACTCTGATATCAAGTTGAATATAAATACTGATGTATCTATACTCGGTGAAATGATAAAACCAGAACAAGGTGATATCAGTGTTAAAATATCGGGTAATAATCTTGGAAATTTAATAGAAGTTTCTAAAAAAGTTATGCAGGAATTAAAGAGCCTGGATAATTTAAGTGAAGTTAAGTCAGATTTTTCAGGAAACAAACCTCAAATTCAAATAGAATTCAATTCTAAGATGCTTGAAGACTATAATCTTTCTAAGCAGGAAATATCAAATTTTATTAAGACAATGATTAAAGGTGAAATAGCTGTTCAAATAACAGAGAACAATAAGCCGGTAGATATAATTGTTGGTACGAATGAAGATCTTGGTCAGAATATTAAGAATGTTCTAAAGACAGTCTACAGTAAGAATGATCTGGTAATTCCTTTAGATAGATTGGTAACGATAAATTATGTAAATGGTCCTGAGGCTATTAAGCATGAAAGTCAGAACAGAGTATTTACGATAACTTCTAATATTGTTGACGGTAGATTCGATAAGGTAATAGCAGATGTCGAGCAAACTTTATCATCTGTGGAACTTTACAAAGGAATGAGATTGGTCATTGGTGGTCAGAACAGTGAAATGCAGGAGTCAATGAAGCAGATCATCTTCATGTTCTTACTATCTTTCATATTGGTTTATATGGTTCTGGCTTCACAATTCGAATCTCTGCTCAGTCCGTTCATAATAGTATTCAGTGTTCCTTTTGCTTTTATAGGAGTAACGATTGGATTATACCTAACAGGGCAATCGTTCAATATTCTCTCAGGAATAGGAATGATAATGTTGATCGGTATCGTAGTTAACGATGCTATTGTTAAAATTGATTTCATTGAGAATGGAGTAAAAGCAGGTTTATCTATCAGAGATGCGATTATAGAAGCTAGTAAAAAAAGGTTAAGACCAATATTAATGACAACTGTATCAACTGTATTTGGTATGATCCCGATGGCTATTGGATGGGGGGGATCATCAGAGATAAGAAAACCTTTAGCTGTTACGGTGATATTTGGATTGTCTGCTGCGACAATGTTAATTCTTATAATTTTACCAGTTGTGTTTGAAACATTGAAAAAAGAGAAGAAAACAGTGGTCAGTGATTAGTTGTAAGTGATAAGTTGTAAGTTCGTAGGGGACGCCTAACAGTCGTCCCAAAAACGATTAACAAAGATAAAAGAGAGATCCTGAAATAAATTCAGGATGACATTGTGAACAAGGGGTTTCAACCCCTTGTAAT
>JAQIDB010000048.1 GCA_027858225.1 Candidatus Delongbacteria bacterium | reverse complement strand
CGTAAGGTTTTCTTTTATCTTTGTCATGAGGGCAGACTCCTTTGTTATTTAACATTTTTTGGTTATTATGCTAATATAACATTAGTTTGTCCTCAGACACAATTTAATATACACTACCCATCTGGGTTCTGTTGAAATAAGTGTTTCTTATATCGGAATTATTTCAAAAATTGAGGAAAATAACAATATTGCATGTAGTTTTATGATATCCAAAAAGGTGATCGACAAAAAGGTACCTGATGTCGAGTTACATAATTATTTAACCTGTAATGCAAATAAAGATTTCTATGTTGAAAATGAAGGACATGAAAATATTATAAAAAAAACCATAAATGGTATTACATATCCTAAAATTTTCAGTCAATTCCATAAAGATCCAAAAGCAAGATTATTGTTCGATTCATTTCAATCCGGCAGTTTGATCACTAAGGTAGATGGCAAGGATTTTGTAGTTACGATCTTACGTATCCTTAATTTTGACAATGTACCTGTTGCATATATATCAGCTATTGAGAAAGATGAATTTAGGAATACTTTATTTTTATCCTATATTCTATCTGGTAGTATTAGATTTTCCATAATCTTACTTTTTCTTACATTACTGATCGTCACATTTTTAAAGAATAGAGAACTAAATATTGCAAAAGAAAAAATAAAAGTTCTAGACGGGCTGCTACCCATCTGTTCACATTGTAAAAAGATAAGGGATGACAATGGAGAATGGGAGCAATTAGAAAATTTTATCGACAAGAAATCCGAAGCAAAATTCAGTCACTCAGTTTGCCCTGATTGTGCTAAGAAGCATTACAGCTCCTACCTTAACACCAGAAATGATTGATTCAGTCACTTATTCACCTTCATATTTTTCAACTTGCAATTATCATGTAAAATTTGCATTTTTCAATCTAAATTTAAATAGGTATATGAAATAAAGTCGGAGTATAGATGCTTGAGAAGCAAAAAACAATAATAAATGCAGTATCAATTTCAGGAATTGGATTACATACAGGTTGCAAATCAACAATCACTTTTAAACCTGCTGCTGAAGATACAGGAATTATTTTCAGAAGGATAGACCTTGACGAACCTGTTGATATTCCAGCAAAAATAGAATTTGTTGACAGCATTGCAAGAGGTACGATCCTCAGTAATAATGGTGTTAAGATATATACAGTTGAGCACGTCTTAGCTGCTATTATGGGCTTAACCATAGATAATGTTATAATTGAGTTAGATGCTGAAGAGCCACCTGTCATGGATGGAAGTTCGATAGATTTTGTAAATATTCTTAAAGATAATATTGCACTTCAGGATAAACCTAGACAATATTTTGAAGTAAAAGAAACAATTGAGTACAAAGATCTGGAAAAAGGAATTGAACTAATAGTTGTTCCTTCTGATAAATTCAAGATTACTTATATGGTAGATTATAATAATCCTGCATTGGGAACTCAATTTACAACAATGTATGACCTTGAAGAAGAATTTATTAAAGATTATGCATCAACTAGAACTTTCTGTTTTTTATCAGAAGTCGAGTATTTAAAAGAAGCAGGACTTATCAAAGGTGGATCACTTGAAAATTCTGTTGTTATCTTAGATAGAGAACTGAGCAAAGAAGAAACTTCAATGGTGGAAAAGAAACTCGGTATGGGTGAAGGTATTATCCCTGAGGGTAAAGGAGTTCTTGGTTCTGTTGAGTTCAGATTTAAGAATGAACCAGTAAGACATAAAGCTTTGGATCTTATTGGAGATCTTGGATTACTCGGTAAACCAATCAGAGGTCATTTCCTTTGTGCAAGAGGAGGACATGAAGCTCATATAGAACTTGTAAAACTGCTTAAAACTGCTGTTGAAAAACATTCCCTTATAAATAAATTCAAAAGAAGTGTGGATGAATCTTATGTTTTTGATGTTAAAGACATAATGAATCTTCTACAACATAGATACCCAATGCTATTAGTTGACAAGATAGTTGAAATAACTCCGGGTAAAAGCATTGTGGGATTGAAGAACGTTACTTTCAATGAAGATTTTTTCAATGGACATTTTCCAGGAGATCCTATAATGCCTGGTGTTCTGATCGTCGAAGCCATGGGACAAACAGGTGGTTTGTTATTGATGAACACAATTAAAAATCCAAAAGAAAAATTAGTAATGTTTACCGGACTTGATAAAATAAAATTCAGAAAAACTGTTCATCCAGGAGATCAACTAATGATGCATGTTGAGATGGTAAGACCATTATCAAGAGGTATATGCAAAATGCACGGAGTAGCTTTTGTTGACGGCAAAAAAGTTGCCGAAGCACTTATGACAGCAATGGTTATAGATAAACCAGATGATAAATAAGTGACTACGGATGACAAATAAGAAACAAATAATTTAAGGAAATAAAATGATCCATTCTACTGCTATAGTATCAAAAAAAGCTAAAATTGGTAACAATGTTGAGATCGGTCCGTTCACAATTGTTGAAGATAAAGTTATCATCGAAGATAATTGTAAGATCGGTGCACATGTAACTATTGCCGATGGTACAATTTTACATAAAGATGTTCAAGTTTTTAACGGTGCTGTTTTAGGTACCATTCCTCAAGACCTTAAGTTCGGAGGTGAAGAAACTACTCTTGAGATCGGAGAGAGAACCGTTATTAGAGAATATGCTTTTTTGAACAGAGGAACAAAAGATAAATTTAAGACTGTCATAGGTAAGGATTGCTTCTTAATGGCATTCGTTCATGTTGCTCATGATTGTTTTGTTGGTGATTACAATGTCATAGGCAACGGTACTCAGATAGCTGGTCATGTTACGATAGGTCACTATAATATCATAAGTGGCCATGTTTTAGTTCATCAATTCAGCAAGATTGGTTCATACTGTATGGTTGAAGGTGGAGCAAAAGTAAAAAGAGATATACCTCACTATTGTATGGCTGTAGGTGAACCGCTTAAATTCTCAGGTCTGAATAAGATCGGTCTTCAGAGAAATGGATTTTCCGGTGAAGATATTCAAAACATTTCAGATGCATACAGAATTTTATACAGAAGTGGACTGACTACTGAAAAAGCCCTTGAACAAGTAGAAAACAATTATGTTAATAATAATGCTGTTCTAAATATCTCTGAATTCATCAGAGAATCAAAACGTGGTTTAATTAGGTAAATAATTGAAAAGTATAGATTTTTTAGATACCGAAGTAAATTCCGGAACTTTTAACATGGCTGTAGATTTCTTCATGGCAAGAAATCATTTAGACAAGCCAATCTTTCGAATATATCGTTGGAAACCTTATTGCATCTCACTTGGATATCATCAAAAACTTGATGAAATCGATGTTAAAAAATGTAAGGAAGATGGAATTGATATTGTACGTAGAGAGACAGGTGGAAGAGCTGTATATCACTCTGAAGAAATCACTTACTCAATGATAATACCGAAAACTTCTGAATTTTACTCTGATTCAATACTTAAGGTATATAACAAAATAAGCACAGTTCTAGTAAAGGCTTTAAAGTTATCAGGAATAGAAGGTGCCGAATTAGAAAGTGGAAAAGCACCTGATTTCAAAGAACTCTATAAAGAAAAAATTTCATCCGTATGCTTTTCATCTACCTCAACTTATGAAGTCGTTGTAAACGGGAAGAAACTGGTTGGAAGTGCTCAGAAAAGACTGAAAGATTCAGTTTTACAGCATGGCTCTATCTTATTCGGAAAGAAACATCTTGATCTTATAGACTACTTGAATGTTGCTGAAAAGAGAAAACCCAGACTAAAAGAAATGACTGTAAATAAAACTATTACTATCGAAGATGTCTCAGAAAATAGTAACTTCGAAGACTTCTATAAAACTTTCAAAACAAATTTATCATTGGCATTAGCTGAAGAATTTAATATATTAGTAGAAGAAGTTACATTAAACGAAAAAGAATTATTAAAAATAAGAGAAGCTGAAAAACACTTTGAGCTTAAACTAACTTAAGCTCACAAACGTAAAAGCTTAAACTAACTTAAGCTCACAAATGTACAAGTTAAACCTTTCTTAGGAGGTAATTATGAAAAGATTTTTATTGGTGATCATGATGATCACAACGATCAAAGCATTTGGCTTTTTCGGATTCGGTATCCATGCCGGTGTAGATAACACAAGTGTAGATAAGTTCAGTGCCCCTTTTAACTTTGACATTGCAGGAAACGCATATGAATATGAAATCACTAGAGATAAAATATCAAATCCGTTTGTTTTCGGTGGACAAGTATACCTTGATGTTCCTCTTGTACCTATTGGATTTGAAGCTGGTTTTGAAGCTTCGTGGGCAAGCTACAAGTGGACTGCTCCAGCTAATATAACAAGTCTTGGAGCTACTCCAGACATTCCTTTAGAATTCACTGGTTATGATGCTGGTGCTTCAGGATACTCAGAAGAATTTACGTTTGGAAGATTTTCTACTGATTTTACAGCTAAATGGTATGTTTTCGGTTTTCCACCTGTAGTTAAGATATTTTCTTTCTACGTAGGTGGTGGTGCAGGATTCCACTTTATCACTCCATTGGTTTCAGAAAATTTGATAATAGCTGAACTTGAAAAAACAACGAATACTGCTGTCCCGGCTGAACTTGACATTGAAGAACTTGTTAAAAGTAATGTTTCAATGGGTTATCATATTGTAACAGGTGCCAGGATTAAATTTCCAGTTCTTCCAATAGCATTCAATGTGGATTATAAATGGACTTGGACTGGCGAAAATGACTACGGTGATGATACAAATAATTTTGGAATGATAAAAGGATCGGCCAGTATTTATTTCTAAAGAAATAAATACCGTAGGGGCATAACATCTTATGCCCGAAAAACGTAGGGAATGGTTTCAAACCATTCCCTTTTTTTATATAAAATAGGTCAGACGTAAAGCCTGACCGTACAATTATTATTATTCGTTTTTTCGTGGTTAAATGTTATTTCCCTTCTATTAATAATCGCATTAGATCCGGGAAACTATAACCTACTTTGCTTGCACACTCGGGAACTAGCGATAATTCAGTCATTCCGGGAAGCGTATTCGCTTCCAGAAAATAAAACTCTCCCTTTCCATCTAAAATAAAATCTATCCTGCAATAATCTTTACAATCTAAAATTTCATTCATCTTCAAAGCATAAGAATTTATCGTTTCGACTTGTTCTTCAGTTAATTCAGCTGGACACACGTGCTGAGTCACACCTTCATTGTACTTATGTTCGTAGTCATAGAATCCTTCGTTAGGTATAAGCTCGATCACGGGATACGCTTTATTATGTATCACTGGTATTGATAGTTCTCTACCGGAGATATATTCCTCTATCATAAATTCATCATCAATATTATTCATCATTGCAATAGTATGATCAATATCTTCTTCACTGTGAAGAATTGAAACACCAATTGACGATCCCTGAGCTAAAGCTTTGATTACCACAGGATAACTATATTCAGAATTGATCAACTCTTTGATCGTATCATTATACATTTCATCATTATTCAACATCTTCCAATTGGCTAAAGGAACATTCACCTTCAGAGCAAAGACCTTACTTTCGTTCTTATCCATGCAAATTGCACTAGAAACAGAACCTGATCCAACATATTTCACGTTTATATCATCGAGCATCTTCTGGATCTCACCGTTCTCCCCTTCTCCACCATGAAGACCTATGAAAACTTTATCGGGAGCTAATTTTTTTAAAGTATCGATCAAAGCTTTTGTTTTTTCTGGAGTTTTAGAAACTGTCATCATCTCAATTTCGTAATTGAAAGAATCATCAACTTGGATAATTGATTCGGGAAAAGCAGTATCAATAAAGAGACTCTCATATCCTGCTTTGTATATTCCCTTTGCAACTGCACGACCTGTTTTAATACTGATCTCTCTCTCTGTGGAAAAACCACCTGCTATAGTAAGGATCTTTTTCATTCAAATAACTCCGAAATTTATAAACCTTTCATCCTATCATCTTCTTTAGCTTCTTTCTTCATCTTTCGCCTCGCAGCGTAAGCTTTTGTTGAAATTACAAGAAAGTTTTCATTCAATTTATATGAAGCATAATAATCTCCCTCCATAGTTTTCCAAAGTTTATTCTTTGAAACACCCTTTGTGTCTACCACTTTCCAGATTCTTTTTTTGCCATTCACTTCAAGAATATTATCTATTTCATTATCCGTTATTGGTAAAGTTATGGATTCATCTTCTTCATATAACTTCATATATGTAATTGCATCAACTTTATTTTTGAAGTAGTGGATCACTATGAAGAATCCACCTTTTTCATACTGGAATAAATTGTTTTCTTCGTCATAATTAACATTTCCTCCGTATCTACGAACGCACTGCTCTCTGGTTTCATCAATTCTTGAGAATAATTGCTGTTGGAATATGATCGTGCTTAGGATGATTAATAATAGAATTTTAATTTTCATTGTTTGCTCCTTTATTTTTGTAGCTATTGAAAAAATAAGCATAAAATTGATTTGTAGCAAGAGGGAAGTGTTGATCATTTTAATTTATCTGTAAAATCGGATTCGTAGGGGAAGGCTCCTACGCCTTCCCGCTTCGGGTTGTTTATATCGGAATACAGAAGTGGGAGACCGTGGGAGGTCTCCCCTACGATATCGCCATTTTTGGATGGAGAATTTAATTTGGTTGAACATTTTAAATTATCTTGTCTATTCCCTGTC
>JAQIDB010000157.1 GCA_027858225.1 Candidatus Delongbacteria bacterium | reverse complement strand
GGTAATAATATGGTTAAAATATCAAATTTAACAAAAAATATTCACGAATCTTTAAAAATTATCAATAATAACAATTTAAAAGAATTACAATATGGTACGATCAATGATAAAAAAGTTTTCTTCAATTTTAGTCTGGGTTTCACTTCTTATGTTTTAGCTAACAGAAAAACATCGACTTTAAAAGGATACCCTTTAGATGCCATTATAAGTTATTTCAAATATAAAAGTACTAAAGTGAAGATAAAATCAGATTATGATTTTTTTGATAAAAAAATATTTGTAGCATTTTTTATCAATACGAGTCATTATTTGTCATTTATAAAATTTCTTAAGAAAAATAATAGAACTGAATCATTAAATGTATTTTATCTGCCAGAAAACAATAAATTCAAAAACTTTATAAAATTGATACCATTGCTCATAGGGATTAATTTTTTTAAAACATTTAAAACAGCAAATTTGACAATAGAATTGACTGATGATCAACAAATTGAAGTAGATGGTGATATTTACAGATCAAATGAGAATATTTTAAGTATAAAGAATCAAAATAAAATAAATTTTATCTCCGGATAAAACAAATGACAACTTTTTTTATACTTTGCAGTCGAAGAGTATAAAAATTAAAAGGAGTAAGGAAATGTTTAAAAGAAGTGTAATTGTAATTATAGCAATATTAATGTCTCAGTCTCTATTCTCTATGGGATTCTCATTCAATAATACTGGTATAGCCTCAGAAAGACTAGCTTTTAAAGTAGCAAAAAACCCTTCATTGCTGGGATATGATCCGTCTGTAAGTATTTTAGCTTATGCTAATCATAATGATGATAAAATCAATGGTAATGGTGTCTACTTAACTTTCAACACTTTAGGATTTGGCTATGCAAAAGATACTTCTGAAAACGAATATTATATCATCTCAAGTGGAGATAAAATAATCGACGGTGTTTATTTAGGATCAGCATTAAGGTGGTTCAATACTGATCTAAATCCTGAGTATGATATGTCATTAACATTGAGACCAACAAATTATCTTTCTATTGCTGGTAATGTTCAGAATCTATTTAAAGCTAATTCTACAGATATTACTACTAATGCTGGTATCGCATACAGACCTTTTTCTAACACTAAGCTGCAATTACTTGGAGATATTGCTTTCATTGATGATAAAGTTGATCAATCGTTATATAACATTGGTGCTTCAAGCGAGATAATGGACGGTATATCTTTATCTGCTGGTTATACAAATAGTATGATAGATGACTTTGATCCCGTTTATTCGGTAGGATTAAATTTCTCAAGTGGATTATCTAACTTAGGATCTACTTCTTTGATTCACGATGATGCAAATATGAATTCTTATAACTCTTACATCCAGGTTTCAAATGCTAAAGGACAAAAGTTTATTAAATTAAAAAACAGTAAAATGATCGAGATCGTTCTTGAAGGAGAATATAAGGAAGAAGTTCCTAAAGGTAATTTCTTGAGTTCTATGTTTGGTAAAAAGGGGAAAACGACCAGAAATCTTATAAATGCTATAAATAAGCTTTCGGAAGATCCTGAAATTGCAGGAATTCTACTAAAAACAAAATCTTATTCAATGACTTTTGCACAAAGAGAAGAATTAAGAGATGCTATGAAAGAGTTTAGGAGCAAAGGTAAAAAGATCATTACATATTTTATAAGCTCAACTCAAGCTAATTACATGCTCGCTTCAGTTTCGGATAAGATTTACATGTATCCTGAAGGAGATCTGCAACTTGCAGGCATAGGTATGGAAATGATGTTTTTCAAAAACATTCTTGATAAACTTGGCATTAAAGCTCAAATAATCAGACATGGTAAATTTAAAGGTGCTGTCGAACCTTTCATGCTTGATCATGCCAGTCCTGAGAATGTTGAACAAATGGAAAGATATTTAACTATTCTTGACAACTATTTAAAGAAGAGCATTAGTGAAGGTAGAAATATATCTATTGAGAAACTTAATGAAATATTTGATACTGCTCCTTATCATACAGCAGCTTCTGCAAAGAAATTGAATTTAATTGATGATTTCTTCCCTGAGAATAAACTTCAAGATAGAATAAAAGAAGTAATGGGTGAAAAGGTAAAAGTAATTCCTTCGAATAATCATTTGTTTGCAATAAATAAAAATGATATTTGGAAAAGTATCGGACAAGATAAAATTGCAATTGTTTACGCTACCGGTTCAATTAAATCAGGGAAGAGTAGCAATGGCGGATTCCTATCCGGAGCTGTAATGGGTAGTGAAACAACAGCCGAACTGATCAGAAAAGCAAGAAAAGATAAGAATGTTAAAGCTATAGTATTCAGAGTTGATTCAGGGGGAGGTAGTGGTTTAGCATCTGATATAATTCTTACTGAACTTAGACTTGCTCAAAGTGAGAATAAAAAACCTGTGATTGTTTCTATGGGTAGTATGGCTGCTTCAGGAGGATATTGGATTTCCTGTTATGCAGACAAAATATTTGCCGACGAAACAACTTTAACAGGATCTATTGGCGTATTTGGGATTATTCCATCATTTGAAGAACTAGCAACAAAAGTAGGGATCACAACACAGAAAATAAAGAAAAATAAATTTGCTGCTAACTCTTTCTTCAAAGATATGACTGCTGATGAAATTGATTTCACACAAAAACTTGTTGATGATTTCTATGATGGGTTTATTAACAAAGTTGCAGATGCCCGAAATATGAAGGCTGAAGATGTCGACAAGATCGCACAGGGAAGAATCTGGGGTGCAGAGGATGCAATAAAGATCGGTATCATTGATGAAATCGGTAGCTTAAACGACGCAATAGAATATGCTGCTAAAACTGTAGGAATTAAAAATATTGATATTTTAGATTTGAGTATTTACACAAAGACCGGTCAATTCAATATTTCGGATATTTTTACTATAGGAATAACTCAAAAAATTAGTGAAATAATTCCTATTAAATCCAATTCAGTTTCTACAATTCTAAACATGAAAAAGAATAATGAAAAGATATTATTAATGCTTCCATATGATATGGAAATCAAATAATCTGTGTTTTATTTCACATTTTTATTATATTTCGCTTGACTATTGAACTGATAAAATTAAATTACTCTCATATAATTCAGAAGTACTAAATTGAGAAATATATCATGAACAGTGTATCACAAAGAACTATCGAAAGATTGAGTTTATACAGAAGAAGATTAATGATAGAGCTGGCTGAGAAAGACTTCATCTTCTCTCATCAATTGGCGAATTTGGCTAACTCCACAGCTGCTCAGGTTAGAAGAGACCTGATGCATTTAGGTTACACTGGAGTACCGAGAAAAGGCTATAAAATCAAAGATTTGATTACCTGTATAAGTAAATTTCTGGATCCTATAAATATTGAGAATGTCGTAATTGTCGGAGTTGGAAATCTGGGAAAGGCTTTGTTGACATTTTTCAAAGGTCGAAGACCAAAATTATCACTTGTAGCATGTTTTGATATTGATAAAAGTAAAGTCGGTACTAAAATTGCCGGAGTTCCTTGTTTTCATTTGAATGAAATGCCACAAAAGATCAAAGAACTTAAGGTAAACATCGGAATTATAAGTTCAACCGAGAATGCAACTAAAGCTATTGCAGAGAAGATGATCGCTGCAAGAATCAAATCGATCATAAATTTCACATGCTACCCATTGAACATTGCTGATTCAGAGAATGTATTTCTTGAGCAGATCGATATAACTGCATCATTTGAAAAAGCTGCTTATTTCACAAAGACACTTTTGAAAAAATTGTAATTCCGTAGGGGACGATTTCTTATCGTCCTTTTTTTTTATTTTTTTTATATTTCATTTACTTCAAAATAATATTTCAAAACCCCAAATGGTTCTTCCACATCCTGCCAGGTATATTTTCGACCGGTTTGATCTGTCCTGTTATTAGCAAATATAGTATGATTCCCTTTGAGCATAGTCCAGTAATTCACAAAAGAATAGTTATCCAATGTGAATTTCACTCCAAATGCCAGTGAAAATATCGTCAAGCCTTGCCTTGTCTTTTTCAAATCTAATCTTGAAACTCTTTCGAAAAGTATAGTATCTGTTTTTATCTCTGTTGTAAGTTGATTTGCAAATAAAAACTCAGATATGAATTTTTCACTAAAAGACAGGGTAGAGGGCTTCATAACTTTGGTATCAAGTAATTTATCTATCTGATCTTCAAGTAGCTTGATCTTTTTAGTATCAATATTTTGTTTCGCTCTGGAAGCATCTACGAATTGAAACCACTCTAAGATATTGTCAAATACTTTTTGATGTTGAAATTTTTGCATATCCCGTGCATCTCTGAGTAATCTATATACTTGATAGAAAAAACCGATAATAAACATTGCACCAAATATGTAAAGATAATATCGCAACATATTATTCGGACAGTCTTTTTATATCTGCTCCCAAACCATTTAACTTATGCTCTACACCTTCATAACCTCTATCGATCTGCTTAATATTATGAATGACCGACTGACCTTTTGCTGATAAGGCTGCTATAAGCATCGTCATACCAGCTCTTATATCAGGAGAGGATAATTCCACACCACTCAGTTTATTCGGTCCAGTAATGACCACTCTATGAGGATCGCAGAGTACAAGCTTTGCACCCATTCTGATAAGTGAATCAACAAAGAACAACCTACCTTCGAACATTTTTTCATGGATCATGATAGTTCCTTTTGAAAACAATGAAGCCACTACCATAATGCTTGTAAGATCTGCTGGGAAACTTGGCCAGGGTTGATCTGCGATAGACGGTATCTTACCACCAAAATCATCAACAATTTTCAATTTCTGTCCACCGGGGATAAAAATATCTTTTTTCTTTACTTCTATATTCAATCCTAACTTTGCAAAAGCGGGGAAGATGATATCCATGTGCTTTGTATAGGCATTTTTTATTGTTATTCCATTACCGATAGTAGCAGCTAAACCTATAAATGATCCAACTTCAATGTGGTCAGGCATGATAGTATGCTTAGCACCATGTAATTTCTTCACACCGGTTATAACAAGCATATTGGTACCGACACCTTTGATATTAGCACCCATTGCTACTAATAAATTACAAAGACCTTGCACATGAGGTTCACAAGCACAGTTGTAAATTGAAGTTTTTCCGGTAGTGAGAACAGCTAGCATAACAGCATTCTCAGTAGCCATCACAGAAGCTTCATCAAAAGTAAAATATATACCTGAGAGTTTTTTACCGATAAGCTTACAACCATCTTTATTATCAATGATCTTTACTCCCAGCTCCTGAAAAGCTATCAAGTGAGAATCAATTCTTCTTTGACCTATTTTATCTCCACCAGTAGGAGGTAGAGTTATTGAGCCTTTCCTGATGATCACAGGTGCCATATATAATAGGGAACTTCTAATTCTGGAAGCTAAACTGTCATTAAGATGATTTTTATTAATCTTTTTTGCAGTGAAAGAAAATTTATTAGCTTTTATCTTCTGAACTTGCACTCCTAGATCTTTAGCTATATCAATCATAATATTTGTGTCTATGATATTCGGGATATTCGAGATTATTACTTCTTCATCAGTTAATAATGTAGCTGCAATAACAGGAAGAGCTTCGTTCTTATTACCTGAAGCATAAATATCACCTTTCAGCTTCTTTCCACCATTTACTATAAAATAATCTTTGTTAGACATATTTTCCTCTACATATTCGTTTTTCTGCGGCTTAACCTTTTCTTAACTGACGGACTTACTTTTTTATCATGAGATAAATTACCCTTGTTCTTAGATGAAGTTTTCAAGATCGATCTTTTTAATTTTCTGTATTCTGCAAGTTTATTAGAATCAGTGATCTGTGAAGTCATCTTGGAAGTTTTTTTAATAACCTCTTTCACTTTTATGAAATTTTTCTTATTCGAAAGTATAATCAACAAAGATAAATACAATTCAAATATTATCTCGATCTCATATTTTGATGAATTTTCTTCCAGAGATATTATCAATTTGTCATATTTTTCTGGAGAATATTTATCTATAGCTAATTTAGCAATATCAGAACCAACAAAACTTAATTTCTTCAATGGATCTTCAGATCTCAAAGGTTTGTTCTTGTCGAAATACTCTTTAGCCTGTTTACATTTGTTTGAGAATAATAATAATACTCCCAGTCTGTAATTTGCCTCAATTGAATTTAAAGATTTTACTTTCTTTGATAATTGTAAAGCTTCAATAAAATTCTTTTCAGCAAAAGCATATTCATCATAATATTGATAAACTGTTCCAAGTGTTAAATAAGCTTTAAGAAGTAATTTGCTGTTCTTTGTTGAAGTTAGTCCTGTAATAATTGAATCAATGGCTGAAATTGCTTGAAGGAATCGATTCTGGTTACTGTGAATAATTCCTAAATTTAGAGAATATTCATAGAACTTATCAAGGTTATCAGAGTCTTTATAGTAAGAAATCAATTGCTTGGTGTGATCTTCAGCTTGTTTATAATCCTTGAGCTTCAATGATATTAAAGCAGCCTTGTCAGTTATTTCATATATCTTGGAATAATCATTTATTGCATAATATTTCTCACCCAATTCTT
The DNA here is from genome assembly GCA_027858225.1 of Candidatus Delongbacteria bacterium. Taxonomy (GTDB): domain Bacteria; phylum UBA4055; class UBA4055; order UBA4055; family UBA4055; genus WTAK01. The sequence goes on along the minus strand of JAQIDB010000157.1, from coordinate 14,409 downwards.
TATATAAGTCCATTGCAATTAAGAACGATTTATTTAAATAAGCAGATAAAGCTTTATTTTCTAACAATAGATCATTTTCTTTACAATAGCCTATTGAGGCATATAATTTAATAGCTAAATTCAATTCGTTATTACCAGCTTCGATCTTCTTTTGATCAAAATAGAATTTCGCTTTAAGGTTATGAAAGTTTGCTTGATGCTCTAAAGATTTAATTTTTTTCGCTTCATCAACAGATTTATCAATTATAGTTTGAAGCTTTTTCTTGTTGTTATTTCTACCGTAAAGCATACCTAAAAGGTAATTCATATTCAAATAACATTCTTTTTGATCTTTATCAAATAACTGCTTAGCAATTTTCTCATATCTTAGAATATATTGTTTGATATTTGCTTCATTTACCAGACTGTACGAGTAAAGAATATTAGCACACCATAGCTCAATTGGGAATTTAACATCTTTTACAGCTTTATTGTAAAGTATTCTGTCATTGATATCTATCATGTTTTCCAAAGCATTATAATTCAGGTGTGAATGAGAACTTACAAGCAGATTCATATTGATGGTAAATAATTTTTCCCAATTCTTTGCCCTGTAGTAATGATAGAAAATCTTGAAAGAAAAATCATCAATACCTTTTTGCTCAAATATCTCACCCAAAAGATTATGTAGTAATTTCTTATTTTTTGGATTGATCAACTGGTAAACAGATTCGACAATAGATAACTCAACTATCTTGAAGTAATTTCCTTCATTTTCAATTAATCCTTTATCAAATAATTCTCTTATCGCTTCTTTTTCATCCATTGGATAATTGATATTATGTAGTAACGAATCGAGATCACTGAAATAAAATTCATCTCCTAATATTGTAATTATTTTAAAGATGTTATTTGCATTTTTACTCAATGAGTTCAGTTTGGTCTCAAAGATATCAAACAAATTGTCAGGTATATCATCTTGATTAAAATCTTTAAGCTTAACGACTTTATCTTGAATGTCAAGAATACCTTTATTTAGTAAATATTGAGCATATTCTTTCAGAATGTAGAAATTACCTCCGGTAACATCGAAGAACAGATCAACTGTTTTTTTAGGTATGATCTTATGTGGGAACATCAGTTTTAATGATCTTGAGATCATATTTTTGTCAAGATCACCTACATCAATTTTTTTGAAAGCAATTTTCTTATCATCCAAAATATCTTTATCATTTGAAGCAAAGATAAACTTGATCTTTGGTGATTTCTTTATAATTTCAAGGAATATCTCCTCACAAGAATCAATTAAGAACTGATAGTTGTCAATAATAATGCAAATTGGTCGGTTAAAATGGGAAATGTTTAATTTGAAACTATCTTTTAGTGCCTGTTTAAGATTTGATATCACAGTTGTATGATCCAACTTATGATCTGAGTAATCAACATCTCCATGATATTTATTTACAAAGAATGAAAGATTGTTCTTATTTAGTGGCGGTAGAGAAGATGAGTTAATATAGTTAATTACATTTTCTACATCTCCGGGTTCATTTGTAATTCCAAACAAAAGTTCATCAATAATATCTATAATTAATCTAAATTCTCTTACCGAATGCTTCTTCTCATTCAATGAAATAAGAAGATTGTTGCCATCGTAAAATCTACTGATCTCTTTAATGATCTGAGATTTTCCGGAACCTATCTCACCAGTCAGTAATAAAACTTTATCTTTCGAATTGTCTATAAATGAAAGAATTTCCTCTTCTTCATCTCTGTTCAGATATATTTTTCTAAGCTTTTCACTCTGACTTATTTCTTTCCCATCGGTAAACCAGATCGCCGTCAAAGGAGATCTTTCTATGTTGTAATTTTCAATTATTGAAATTGCTGCTTTTTCAGATAGAATAATATACTGAAGATCTTGAACGTCTAAGGCTGCATAACTCTTTTTAAAAGGATGTCTTTTATTAACTTCTTCATCCAAAATGATTCCCATTTTGAATATCATAGATATTTTCAAGTCTTTGAGTAGTTCATTTACTCTTTCATAAACAGGTATAGTTTTGATTGCAAGATCATGGATCGTCTTAAAATCTTTAACTCTGGGGTTGTCTATTAATATTGATCTGTGATCGTGACTTATTATTTTAGCACCAAGTTCCTCAATTTTCACTTTGATCAAAGCTTTTATATTTTCAAACTGGATCTCAAGATCTTTCTTGTAAGTATCCTTTAGTTCATTATAATTTGCCAAATAGAAATACAGCTTGTACTTTCTTTTAATTGTTGCCATGCGTTTTTACTTCCTTATTTGTTTTATACTACGTGTTACGAGACGCCCAATTGGTCGTCTTTACGACACTCCGTATTCTTCTCTGTATCTATACATCTTAATAAGAAGTTCTTCGGAGATAAGACTTTTATTGTCCTCAAGATACTCAATTATTTCAACAATAGAAACAATAGGGTAGAAGTTAATATCTAAGATTTCCCTAAGTTCTTGAATAGCTGATGTTTCACCTTTACCTTTTTCCATTCTATCTACTGAGATTACAACAGCTACTATTTTAGGAGAGCCTACAGATTTCAACATTTCAATTGATTCTCTTATAGCTGTACCAGCAGTAATCACATCATCTATCAATATTATATTATCTTCGCTACACAGTTGATGACCTACGAGTAAACCTTTGTCTCCGTGACCTTTAGCTTCTTTTCTATTGAAAGAATAATCCTTATTCTGGTTGAACTCAGAGTACAAAGATCCTACGCATGATACTGCCAATGGAATACCTTTGTATGCCGGGCCGAATACAACATTATAGTCTTCGCCTATGTTGTCATTAATCGCTTGAGCGTAGAATTTACCCAGTTTTGCTACTGCTTCACCACTGTAAAGCATACCTGTATTTAAAAAGTACGGAGATAATCTACCTGATTTTAATGTGAATTCTCCGAATTTTAACGATTTGTTGTCAATCAAGAACTTTATGAATTCCTTTTTGTAGTCTTGCATGTTTTCTCCTATGTTTATTCCACAGGTTGAAACCTGTGGTTATCTATGTTATATCCCGTTGGGATAGAGGAAGATTAAGCGAACTTACCACTTATCACTGTCCACTAACCACTATATTTTTACTTCCATGAAATCATCCGCTAGATATATCTCTCCATCGAACTTCTCAGCAGCTTCTGTTATGAACTTATTCATATCTGTATAAGAAGCACTGAAGTGGTACAACATTAGCTTCTGGACATTAGACCTATCAGCCACATTTCCTGCCATATATGATGTTAAATGTGTTCTTGCTTCTGCTCTTTCTGTATGTTCTTTCTGAAATGTTGATTCGATCAGCATAAAATCAGCATTGTCCGCAGTCTTGTAGATCCCTTTGGAAAGATATGTGTCACCTACGTAAGCGAATATCTTTCCTTTAGTAGACTCAGATGCTACATCCTTTAAAGTTATCTTCTCACCTGATTTAGTTTCCACTTCCTCACCTTTTCTCAGCTGTCCGCAGACAGGGCCTTCCTTTAAACCAAAGCTCTCAAGCTTATTTTTGATGATATTTCCAAGTTTATCATTAAACATTATTCTAAAACCGAAGCTTTCCAATCTATGTTTAAGAAGGTGAGTACTTACCTTGAATTCTTCAAATGAAGTTTCTAAACCATCTTCGATCTCGATTATCTCTGTTTCAAATAGAAATTTACTTTTTACAAAATCTAGGTTTACTTCAATAAATTTCTTTATTCCTTTAGGACCTAATATGGTAACTTTACCTTCAATTCCGAACATACTTTTCGTTGATAGCATTGGAACTAAGCCTGCAATATGGTCAAAGTGCAAATGAGATATGAAAATATATCTTATCTTACTTACTTTATATCCCGCAAGTAATAATTGTCTTTGTGTACCTTCAGCGCAGTCGAGCATAATACCGTAACTCTCTTCCTTTATGACAAAGGATGTACAATTCCTTTTCTTAGTAGGTGCTCCACCACTGCTGCCTAATACTAATAATTTCAAATCTATTCCTTGATTATGTAATATTTAATATTCCCCGGTGATATGAACATTGTGCATTGGTCATTGTCACATATTGCTGTCATTAGCTCAAGTACATCATTTACATCCAGTTCTACTTCAAAAAGTATGGCTGATAGAAAGACCTGCCCATCTTCATCTTCATTCGCCAGATCTAAAACTATTTCACTTAATTCATCAGTAGTTGATACCTCTACAGGTCTGTAACTCTCAGGAAACGAGTGAAATGTGTAGTTCGTTATTCCACCAGAGACAATATTCAGCGAGATTACATTTTCTCTGTATAATTCGTTTAATATGCTTTTTACGAGTTTTACATCTTTATATATCTTACCTAGCACCTTGCTGGAGATAACTCCATTATTAAGAACTGCGTACTGCAATACTTTCTTGTATATGTCGAATTCTGTAAGTTTTTTTCCAAAGAACATTTCTAATTCTCCATTGGTTTAAATTCGATCGTTTTGTATATAAAATTATTCATTTATTTCCTTTTTTAATTTTTTTTTTTTTTGTTAATCTATATTTTTGTAATCTACTCCCCGGTTTTTCTGGAATTGTGTATTCTATTAATCCTTTATTAATCGCAGGATGTAAATAATTTTCTCTGAATGTATGTCTATGTTTTAATCCTAGAGCTAGTCTTAGTTCTTGCGAAGACTTTTCTCCATCTTGCAAGAGTGACAGAAGTCGGTTGACTGGGTCGGTTACTGGGTCGGTTGACTGGGTCGGTTACTGGGTCGGTTACTGGGTCGGTTACTGGGTCGGTTACTGGGTCGGTTACTGGGTCGGTTAAGTCTAAATTTAAGCTTAGGTAATCATCAGCAAAAGGGAAATTTATTTCTAAGAAATTCTCACTAAGTTTAAATATATTCCTATCGTAAGATTTTAATATTCGGCTCATGCCGGAGCCCAAGTGTTCAACAAATTCCAAATCTCTGAAAATTCTCATCAATTCTCTATTTCTTGGCATGGAACGACCACTGTAAAAATCTTCTTCAGAAAGTCCTTCTATTAAACCTCCGTAAGAGGTAATTGTTAAACGATTAGCATATATTTCTACTACAGGGGATACTTCTCTAGTGTAGTCATTGTGAACTATTGCGTTAATAAAAGCCTCTCTTAAAGCTATTCGGTCTATCATTCTACGCTCAAGTCGCTTGGCATCACCTGTGATTTTTGTAAAAGTCTTATTTTCAACTTCTAGTTTATCTAATACTCTTTCAGTAGCTTTAATTAGTGAGCAAAAACCGTATTCTTCATTTTCGATGAGATCGGATTTGTCGGTACCGGAATACTTCGCTACTTTAATAGAAACACTGTTGATATCAGCGAGAAGGTAAGCAATGTAATTTAATTTATTATCAGATGTGTATATATCTAGATTTTTTAAAAGAGAATCATTTAACTGAAATCCCCGTTCTTCATAATAAATTTTTAATTGAGCAAAAGTGTGGTCAGTATATCTCGGGGATAAAATATTTCTTAAGGAAACTCTAGTTCTGGAAGAATAAACACTATCAATCATCTTTATATCCATTTGCTTAATACCGCTTCCAACTCTCATATAACAACCTACTGGTGACATTCCCAGAGGTTTTATATAATAAGGTTTTTCTGTCCCACTTGAAACAACAACATGTATTATCGTTTTACTGTCAATTTCTTCGCTATAAACATCAAATAAACCAAGGCAAGTGGGTAATATATTATTCTTAATACGATCAGTTATTTTAAGCTGAGTCTTATCAATATCATTAATCCCAACAACAGTTCCGTCATTACCAATACCGATATAGATATCTCCACCGGTTTTTGAATTCAAAAATGCAACTATCTCCTTCTCCAATTTGTCATTGAGAATAGATTTTAATTCTGTTTTGTAGTCTTCGATTAGGTTATGAGTCATTCTATTGTTTTGTTCCTGTTTGCTTTTTTGTTACCTATAATTCTCTTAGCGCATTAATAATAATCTTGTTTTTGTCATCTTCTGTTATTTTATACTTTTGGAGAAATTCTTTTTTATCTGAAATTTCTATTATTTTTTCAAGTTTCAAATCGTAATAACGATCAACATAATTACCAAATCCTGAATTAGTAGGAATAAATAAATACCTCCATTCATTATCTTCAAAATCTGGGTAAAGCTGACAAACTGGTGATGCAACACCAATATAACCTAAAGAAATTTTACTATAAGTATCTACAATTGCTTTTGATATTTTGCTTAATAATTCATCATTCATTTTACTATGATTGAGAACAATATATAATTCTGTTGATTCAATCATGACAGAAATTACATGAGCATCTTTTTGTGTACTTTTATTTTTGATAAAGAAGTTGTAATATTTTTTAATAAAGTGCTTTGTCGTCTGAATATTTTTTAAAACAGTCAAACGAGTTTGTTTTCCAATATTTTCAAACCAATCTTCGCCTATAAAACCACTTATAAAAGAATTTGCTTGTTTTAATATTATTAATTTTATGATTATTTCTACAGTTGAGATTAAATCAATTGCAGAACCACGATGCTCGAATTTTGATACTTCATGAATCTCGAATTCGTTATTATTGCTACAAAATAATTGTATTTCTTTTTCTGTAATATCCGAGTTTTCACTATAATTTATTTTTATATTCATTTTTTTATGTTTTCTACATTTATTTTAACTTAAATTTTACTTCTAACAACACGGAATCCGTTATTAACATTGCCAAGAAAAGGATAACTAACTCCTCGGTTATCACAACGATATTGATCCTCAAAATCACCCCAGCAACCTCCTCTGATTATTTTCTCCTTACCTGTAGCAGTTCCAGTAGGATTTGTTTGAGTATTAGGGGAATATTCTCCGTACCAATCCCAACACCATTCCCAAACATTCCCGCTCATATCATAAATATCAAGTTCATTTTTTCTGTAACCAATTGTATGAATAGCAGGATCATCACTTTCTCCACAATAATACCATCCCACCGAGAATGAGTCATTTGTACCACTAAATTTTAGCCCCTTACTTTTTGCTCCTCCTTTTGCAGCATATTCCCATTCTGCTTCAGTTGGAAGCCTATAACCATTTGATTTGAAATTACATAAAACATTATCAAAAGTTCCTGAATAGCACTTTTCTAAACCTTCTATCTCACTTAATTTATTGCAAAATTCAATCGCATTAAACCAGCTCACATCATCTTCAGGATTATTAATTCCCTCAAAATAGCTTTGGCTTACACCCATAACATATTTATAAAAAGCTTGGGTAACTGGATACTTTCCAATATGAAAATCACTTAGATGAACTGTATGAATAGGTTTGGATCCTTCAAATAATAAATCTCCAAATGTATCTCCCATTGTAAAAGTTCCACCTTCAACAAAAACCATTTTAGTATTATTAATTATTCCTTTCTCTGATCTTTTTTTAAGCAATTCAGTAATGAATTGATCTCGATTTAATTTTCCACTCTCATAAAGATTAATTAAATCAACAATTTTATCCCAATATGGTAATGTTTTTAAAATTGTTAATTGTTCTTTCATTAATTTTGACATCAAAACATCCTAATATTAAATTTATTATAACTTTGTTCTAGCTATACGAAAGCTATGACCAATGATCTTAATATAGGAACTACAATAGCCACGTATCGTGCATGTTAAGTCGTAGTCATCACTCTCATAGCTACCTCCTCTTTGAACACGGGTTTCACCCATTACTGGACCAATGGGATTATTTTGTAATTCATTACTATATAAACCATACCAATCCCAACACCACTCCCATACATTTCCACTCATATCATAAATGCCTAATTCATTCGCTATTTTTGTACCAACTGTATGTGTTACACTTGAATTTGATTTACACCATGCCACTTCATTTGCAATGTTACTTCCACTGTATTCATATCCCTTACTATGTAATCCTCCTTTTGCAGCATACTCCCATTCAGCTTCAGTAAGTAATCGATAACCATTTGCTTCCCAGTTACAAATAACTGCATTCCAAGAAGAATCGGGACTACCCCAGTCAGTTGGATTGGTTGAATTGAAAATCGTATAGCAGGGAGTAAAACCTTCTGCTATACTGCGCAGATTACAGTACTTAATAGTATTATACCAGCTAATCATTTCTATTGGATTATTACATCCTTCATGATAATTGTACTGTACACTCATTATAGATTCATATTGCTTCTGTGTGATTTGGAATTTTCCAATATGGAAATCATTGATTTTTACTGCATGAACAGGCTTTGATCTACATCCATTCTCACTTTTTTCTTTACCCATCTGAAACACACCACCTTCAACATAAACCATTTCTATCCCCAAATAGCTAGTTCCGGATTCTGGTTTGTATTCCATTTTTGTCTTTAAAATCTCATCGTTTAATATTTCTTGTGTTATAACTCCAACTTTATAAAGCTTTATCAAATCTAGAATTTTATTCCAATAAGGTAATTCCTTAAGAGCATTTAGTTGTTTTTCTGTTAGTTTTGGATCAGGTTTGTGCTCCCTTCTTGCTTTCAGAATTTCATCATTGAATTTATCTTGGCTTAATATTCCAACCTCATATAGATTAACGATATCTTTTAGCTTTATCCAATAAGGTAATTTTTTAAGAGCATTTAATTGTTTTTCTGCAAGTTTTGGCATTACTGATTCCTATTTCTTAAATATAGTTCTTTTAACTCGACAATCTTAAAATCTTCAATGTATTTTCTAGTTTTATTATATTCTTCATCTTCAATTAATATTACTGTATTAGGAATACTTTTTGCGACATTAAAGACTGATAAATCTGAATTTATTTGAGCATTAAAAATTAAATTATTGATTCCATGATCACAAAACCCATAACCAGATATAAATAATACTTCTGTGTTATACAAAGTTTCATAAAGGTAATTTAACATCTCAAGAAAATGTGAGTGCGTGTAATTAAAGTATTTATTATCTGTTCCGGTTAAAAAAATTGGATAATAACTCATAGGCCATGCAAACTCAAGCGATGTTGAATCATGTCCGTTAATTTCATTAATAAGTTTATTTTTTGAATTTTTATACCAGTAAATGGATCCATGTAATTTGATTAGTTTTACTTTTGAAGTATCTTTAAATTGACTATAATCCCAATGATAAAATTTATCTTCGCAGTTGAAAGAAAAACCATCATTATAAGCAATTTTATTGTAACCAAATAAACTTTCTAACAAAATATCATGATTTAAAGTAAAGATTATAATTTCATCAAAAAAATTATCTTTACAACTATCAATAATCACAGATAAATCCGAAGAAGCTTTTTCCATATCAAAAGCTATATTTAACTCCTTACAAATAAATTGTTGAATATAATTACACACGGATGAGTAAAATTCATATATAGGCTTATCAGAAACAGGTAAAGTTTTAAAAAATGGATATAGCTCAGGTCGTAAAGGAAATTCTTTTTGTAAATCTTTATTTTCTGAATCCATTTTTATACTATAGAGTGCAGCAAGTTCAGCCAAATAATAAATTCGTTCATAATTTGGATTTGGCTCACCATTATTTTTCAAATAATCATAAATAAACTTGATTGCATCATGTTCTTTTGTTGAATAATTGGTACCCATTGGTGGATTTTCATCCCATTTATAATCTTTTCCGTAAATATAATATTTGTCTGTATTCAAAAGTTTTTCAGTAAGCTCATTACCTAGCGGTAATCCTGCTGACTTTGATATTCCTGCACCGAATAAAAATACTAGTTTTCTTTTATTTTGTTTTTCCATTACTGATTCTTCCTTTTTCTTCCCATCTTCCTGTGAATTATCTTTTAATCTTTTCGTGTGTTGTGAGACGTAGCAGTGCTACGTCTGTACGAACACCCTCATCTTTTCTCTGTGTTCTCTGTGGTTATATATTCTATCTTTTAATTATCCATTGTTAATTGTCAATTATCAATTGGTTTAAGCCCTGCATATTTCGTCAGCAGCTTCTTGATCCCATACTCATCAAAATCAACCGTTAATACTTGTTTCTTTCCTTCACCTTCGATCATAAGGATAATACCTTCTCCAAACTGCTTAGATACAACTAAGTCTCTCTCATTAAATTGATCTATCGGATAAGTTTTATATGTCTTTTCGTACTTACTTTTTCTTTCGTAGTCCAGATTTGATCTGTCAATATACTCATAGTCTTTCATATCTACTGACTCTTTAGGTAACTTCTTTAGAAACCTTGAAGGAATATACCCGTTGAAATCTCCGTAGGATCTCTTTCTATACTTGTAAGTGGATAGGTACAATTTTTTCTTTGCTCTGGTCACTGCAACATAGAACAATCTTCTCTCTTCCTCAATCTTATCAGCAGTATCATCTCTAACAATAGGGAAGAGCCCATCATTCATTCCAATGATGATCACATTCTCAAATTCCAATCCTTTTGCTGAATGAACTGTCATCAATGAGATATTATTATCACTCTCGTTATAACTGTCAATATCTGCAAGCAGTGAAACTGATTCAAGGAAATCTCTAAGAGAATTTTTCTCTTCATTAGCTGCAAATTCGGAAATACTTGCAAGAAATTCATAAAGATTATCTATCTTTTTATCCGAATCGTTCTTTATAGCTTCCAACTTGTAATATTCTTTTAAGTTAGATTCGACGAGCACATGTTCACACAACTCTTCAGCATCCATTTCGGCTAAGTGGTTCATACTTTTATCATAAAACTCTAAAAATCTTTTGATCTTTCTCTTTGAATGTTCTGGAAGATTAGGAATATTATCTTTATCCTTCATAGCATCAAAGTTTGTCATATCATTTTGAAATGCATGATGACGTACTTTTTCAAGTGTAGTTTTTCCAATACCTCTAGGTGGAAAGTTGACGATTCTTTCAAAGGCTACATTGTCTTTAGGATTGAGCAATAACTTCAAATAAGCTATTATATCCTTGATTTCTTTTCTTTCATAGAACTTAGTTCCACCAACAATCACATAGGGAAGACCATTCTTCCTGAGATTTTCCTCAGGTGATCTACTTTGAGAATTTGTTCTATACAGAATGCATATATCCTCAAATTTAGTTCCCTTCTTGACCAATTTGGTAATAATGTCGATCATCTTAATACTTTCTTCTATATCCGAATCCGATGATATTATAACAGCTTTATCGCCTACATCTGCATTTGTAAATAATTTCTTTCCAAGTCTTTGGGTATTCTCTGAGATAACAGCGTTTGCAACATTGAGAATATTGGTAGTGCTACGATAATTCTCCTCGAGTTGGATCACTTTACATTCCTTAAATTTCTTCTTGAAGTCCAGAATGTTATTTATATCCGCACCTCTCCAGCTGTAGATAGACTGATCTTCATCTCCTACCACACAGATATTTTGATAGATAGCCCCAAGCATCTTGACTAATAAATCCTGCACAAAATTTGTATCCTGATATTCATCAACGCAGATGTACTTCATCTTATTCTGATACTCAAAGAGAAGGTCTTCGTTAGATTGGAATAGCTTAATACAAAAACATATCAAATCATCAAAGTCAAAAGCATTGCTCTTGTGTAATTCATCCTGATAACCTTGATAAATATCCTTAATCTTGTAATGAAAGTTTAAATCACTCTCAGGATTGTAATCTTCCGGATATACGAGTTTATTCTTCATTTTAGAGATTATGTTTGCAATTTTCTTGTATGGAAAACTTGTTGCATCCAAACTCATAGCTTTTATCGTACTTTTTACAACCTTGTAAGTATCATCTGAATCATATATCACAAAATTTGAAGTATATCCAAGTCTCTCAGCATATTTTCGTAAAATAGATGCACAAATTAAATGAAAAGTACCTGCAAGTATCATTTTACCAATATCACCGACTCTCTGAATGATCCTTGTCTTAAGTTCCTTTGCAGCTTTATTTGTAAATGTAACAGCTACTATCTCACCAGGATTAGCTTTCTTTGATAATATAATGTTAGCTATCCTTTCAACGAGAACTTTAGTTTTACCACTTCCTGCACCTGCTATAATAAGCAAAGGTCCATCAATGTGATCGATAGCTTCTTTTTGTGATTTATTAAGTTTTATTGTCATTATATATTTGTTAATTGTGCTTCGATCTCTACATCCCACCACATCTCATCTTTCTCGATTTCTTCTGAAGAAGCGCTTAATACAGTGTGCTTTAATATTTTACCTGCAGGGATCAATTCAGGTTTGCCATCTTTCTCAATTACTTTGAATCCGAATTGTCTTAGAGCATCATCTTTTGCATCCTGTAAAGCTTTTTCCTCAGATTCTCCCCATCCTTGAGCTATGATCTTGTGGCTTTCAACTTCTACATTATCAGTTGTAGAGTTTTGTTTTTCATTTTTAGCACATGAAACAAATAAAGCCAAAACGATTACTAACAACACACTTGTCAATTTTTTCATCTGTTTTTCCTCCATATTTCTCTTCTATATTTATCAAATTTTTTCTTATCGTTTATATGTCCGTTCAAGGTAGAATTGAAGTAATGACCTCCATCGCCTCTGGCGACCATATAAATATATGGTTTGTCTGCAGGTTTTAAAGCAGCTTCAATACATGCGAATGTCGGGTTGTTGATCGGTCCTGGTGGCAATCCCTTGTATTTGTAGGTATTGTAAGGATTATCGATCTTTATATGTCTTTCTCTGAGCCTTGTAGGTTTATCCAGGATATATTGAACAGTTGGATCAGCCTGTAATAACATTTTTATCTTTAATCTGTTATTGTAAACAGCACTGATGTCATAAACTTCAGATCTATCCATCACTTCACCTTGAATTATTGAAGCAAGTATCATTATTTCATGGAGTGACATTTTATTGCTCGAAATTTCTTCATCAATAGAATCCAGTTTACTAAAAGTATTACTGACCATTCTTCTTATTATCTCCTCAGCTTTATCATTCTCATTTAGATTATAAGTTTCAGGGTAGAGGTAACCTTCAAGATTATCTGCCGTGATATTAAATTCTTTCAAAATAGCTTTATTCTTTGTCATGCTCATAAATTCAATTGAATCTATATTCATTCCCTTCTTCAGAATACTCGCGATCTCTCTAATTCTTAATCCTTCTGGGATAGTGATATTTCTTGTTAAAATACCTTTTCGTGTAAGGAATATTGCCAGTTCTTTAGCTGTGAAAGATCTTTGCCCAGGTATATAAAACCTACCGTATCTGAGTTTACTATCCAAATCGTACCATTTAGTTACAAGTTTAAGATCAAAAATAGAAATATCAATCTCATTTTTCTGTAATATCTCAGCTATGTTCTTGATCGTAGAGTTCTTAGGAATCTCGAACATAAAGGTGTCTCTATTTTCGATGATCACTTTGTTTATTTTCAGATCTACAACTATTAAAATAATTGTAACTATTATTATAATTGCAGCTATAATATTTAGAAATAACATCTTTTTTTGCATCACTATTCTTCAAGCTCCCTGATCATTTTTTCTATTGCTTCATCTCTAACGTATTTGTTACTCAATACCTTTATTAATTCGTATGAGACAAACTTCTTATTGCCTTTTTTATCTATATCGAAGACTACTTTACCGATCTTCTCTCCATCATTTCCATTTTGAACGTATACTTTACCATCAACTAATCTCGGATGATAAAATTCTACATCGTTGTGACCACCGATTAAAAGATCATAACCTTCTACGTGGTCTAAAGTTTTAACAATTCCTTCTCTGTTCAAATGTCCTAAAATAACTATAATGTCACTTTCTTTCTTTAATTCTTTCAAAGTACTTCTCAATTTTTCAAAAGCTTTCTCAACTATGACATCACCATCTCCAATTGCTTTGGATCTTATCAAATACCTAAAACCTGTATTGAAATTTACTCCTGTGACACCAATTTTAATCCCATTTTCAAGAGTAATTATCTTGTATTCGTATACTTTGAGCTTTTTATCTGAGAAACTCAGATTTGTTGAAACTATTGGCAATTTACCATTGATTTTATTTTTATAGAAATTCATTCCATTGATAAATTCCTGATCACCGGGGCAGATCGCATCATATCCCAAGTGTGGATATATACCAGCAACAATATCATCGTCATTACTAGAACTGAAATGATTAAAAATATCTCCTGTATCGACAAAAATCATATTCGGTTGCTCTGTTTTAAGACTATCAAATAAAGTTTTTCTCTCAGCAAGACCGCCGAGTCTTTCTACCGGTCAACCACAATCTCTGAAGTATCCGTTATTACTACCGGTAAAAACTATTGAAACTTGATTTGCTATAACTAGATTTATTGAAAGAATAAAAACTATAAATATTATCTTCATCATCATACCTACATTGGATTAGTTAAGAAC
>JAQIDB010000104.1 GCA_027858225.1 Candidatus Delongbacteria bacterium | reverse complement strand
CGTAAGGTTTTCTTTTATCTTTGTCATGAGGGCAGACTCCTTTGTTATTTAACATTTTTTGGTTATTATGCTAATATAACATTAGTTTGTCCTCAGACACAATTTAATATACACTACCTAATAAATTCGACTCCTTTAGACAAAGCTTTATATGAAAAGGTTGATTCTATATTTTTAAGTAGTTCATTCAAATTAAAAGGTATTTTTTCTAACTCAATCTTATTTGATTCTATTTTAGATATATCAAGTATATCATTTATTATTGCTAGTAAGGAAGATGATGAGGATCCTATTGTTTCGGCAAAATCTTTCTGTTCATTATCCAACTGAGTTTTAAGTAACAAGTTTGACATTCCTATAATAGAATTCATCGGAGTTCTTATCTCGTGACTCATATTTGCAAGAAATCTTGATTTTAATTCATTTGCTTCTTCGGCTTTCATTTTAAGGCTAATCAATTCTTTCTTAGCTTCTTTCTCGGTAGAGTAATCTATAAAAGATTCTAAAATATGTTCTTCATTATTAATCATAATCCTACTTGCAGTCTTGAGTATAGGTATTTTTTTACCTTTTGTAGTTATCAGTATTCTTTCTGAGTTATCTACTATCATATTTTCATCTATTAAGGGACAATTGGATTCTTGACCTGGACAGAAAATATTGGTACAAGTTTGGTTGATATAATTTTTATCAGTTATACCTATTATTTTTTTTGCAGCCTCATTCAATCTTAATATTTTTTTTCCTTTTACTTTAATCAATACAATTCCAACTGGTAGAGAATCATATAAAGTTGTTATGTAATCATTTGAGAGTTTTAATTCAATTTCTCTTTTACGTGAATTTTCAATCTCTTTTTGTAAAAGTTTGTTCTTCAAATTTTGATCAGATTTAAATTTTTTAATTATGTCACTCATTTTATTTGAAATAAATCTATATGCAAAAAAATAGAATATCAAAAATACGACAACCATTACACCTAATTTAAACATTCTGTTTACAAGTCTATTTTTTTCCTTTAGAGTATTCTTTTTAAATATTCTATCAATTTCATTATAGTAAAATCCTTTTGCAATAACCCAATTAAATTCTGGAAGGAATTTAAAAAATGCAGTTTTTGGATATATTTTATTATCTTTGGGATTATTGTAATAATAAGTTGTAAAAGATTCTCCCTTTTCTCTAATCCCTTTCATAAATTCTTTTCTAAATTCGAATCCTTTTTCATCCTTAAAGTCATCGGATATCAATTTTCCAATAAGATCTTTTCTATTAGGATTGATAATGACTTTAGCAAAGTTATTACCTCCATTTATATTAAGAATTTCGTAGGCAAAAGTATATTCTTCTGAACTTTCAGCAATAGAAGTATCTATTTCTTTTATAAGTAATTTTTTAACGTAATTATTGAAATTAGTGACAGGGAATGCAATTCCAATAAAAGCATCTATTTTTTTTACATATCTTATACTCGAAAAGTATTCAGAATCATTATTACTACGATTATTTATGATTAAATTTAATGATTCAGGGATATAGTCCAAGTTTGTAAATTTTAATTTCTTAATAGTTGAAAACACTTCAGAATTTTCAACTATTGTGTTTTTATGAATATCTGAAATGGATATATTCTTATCATTAATTAATAGAACAATTGACTGAGAATCATTTAAAGTTAATGATTTTAATTCTTCTAATACTTCTGATATATCATGAGAGTTTAAGATCGATTTGTCAAAATGTTTTTTAAAATATCTGGTAAATAATAAAGTGTTATGTGAAAGATCGATCTTCTTTCTGCTTTTTGATGATTCATATCTATATCTGAGATTATTAGTTAGAGAAAGGATATCTAATCTAATTTTATCTTTATAAATTTTTGTAATCTGGTCATTATTCTTACTGATATTTTCATCATATTCTCTATAGTATTGTGGAAAATATATAAAAAGTAGAGCTAATGCAATAAAGGCAACAAGAGAAAATGATATCCACAAATTATATCTACTTATATTCTTTTCATTTATTCTCAATCTTTTCATAAAGAACCTCGTTCCAACAAATTCAAGTATTTAAACTACAAAAACAAGTATATGGTGCTATCATTATCTCATTCTGTAATTTAATAAATTGCAATATCTATGCCAACTATTTATGTTATCACCATTATAGCTAATTAATATCTTAATGGTTATACAAAAGTACTCGAGAGTAATATTAATAGTATAAAACCAATATTATTGAACAGAAAACAATTGTTCAATAATATTAATTATTCGGGATCGAAACTAATGAATTTTTATTCGTTAAAACTTTTTATAAAATTTCTCCCTACATTCAGGGCAAATGCTATGACTAAAATCTATTGAATTATCTTTTGAAAATTTCTGATTAAAAGATTTCCACAAACCAAGGTCATCTCTTATTTTCTTGCAATGTGAACATATAGGTATAATTTTTCGTTCTATTTTCTTTTTTCTTTTATCAATCATTTTAAATTATACCTCACTTATTATTAACAAATAAAACTCATTGTTCTCCAATTAAGATTATCCGTACTTTTATTCTTAAGATTTCCAATTGTACTCGTTGAATCTAAAATATCAGATAATCTATTCAAATCTATTGGTTTAACAAAATATTCAAGAACTCCTAACTCTAGTGCTTTTTTCACATCTGATTCATTCCTAGATGTAGTTAAAATAACTACCGGTAAACCTTTAAGCTTTTTATCATTTCGAATCTCTCTCAACACTTCAAATCCATCAATTCCTGGTAAATTTAGATCCAAAATTGTAAGATTGGGTAGAACAGCTACTGAAGATTGAGGATCAAATAAATAACTAAGAGCCTTTTTACCATCTGCAACATGATCAATTGAAGAAATTTGATTTAACTTTTTTAAAGCCATTTTTGCTATCAAAGCATGATCAGGATCATCTTCAACTAATAATATTTTATAATCATTTTTCATTCCCATTTCAGAATCCTTTTTTAATTAAGAAGACGAAATACTACATTAAATCATTCTGGGGAGAGTTACTTTAATGCAGTACCCGCTTATGTTATAAATCGTAACTATCTGCTACAATTCAGTTCCTAAGTAAAGGTTATCTCCTCAATTTTGTATTATTTGAGGACACCTAACCCATATATACCCCTCAATATGGTCTGACACAACCACCCGCAGGATACAATGAGCGGTGCCCTATTCTTCATACGATAGAACACTCGCTCTAGATCTTGTCTTGCAGGTTTTTTAAAGTGTCAGTTTAATTGAGAAGACAAGAATTTTAAGCTCATTTTGATTTTGAATATTACATCTTATGTTCTAAAGTTACCACCTTGCATTATCTTAACTTCATTTAAGTGTTTATTATCTATGTATAAACTAATCATATTATCAGTCCATTTTAAAATCAAAGAGTGCAAGTCAGCAGTTTTGCTTTTTTGGACAATAGTAGAAATAATTGTTTTCTCCTTATTGCTACCAAGCTCTAAAACCGCTGACACTTTATTACCCTCTGATATTAAGCTACATTCCTTACCTGATAGTTCGAATTTTTTCCATATAAAATTTTCTCCCGAATCAAACACTCCGGAATTTACTTCCGTATGAAACCATACTGCTACACTTCCGTATGAATTAAATGAACTTCTCATCAGTTATTCCTTAAAATACTTTTATATTCAGATTTAAGCCCTACCACAAGTAGGGCAACTATTTTTGTTTTAAAGTGGTGGTCTTGTTGGTGGATCAATTGGATCTTCTGCGTTACCTGTATAGACCCATCCTGCACCAACCCATATCCAGCCATTGTGATTTTGATTCTGGTTCTGATTTCCTTCAGCATTCAACTGTCCAACAAACAAAGTAACTGTAATCAATATCATTGTGATTAACTTTTTCATTTTCATCTCCTTTGTTTTACATTTCTTTTCTTTGCTTTCATTTTCAATCTAGCGAATTTCTAAAACTAAAACAATAAGAGGGGTATTTTAAACACTTTGAAAGGGCGTTTTTTTGAAAAATCCAAATTACAATATTTGCCATATCTCTATTATTTTATGATATGCATACCATTTTCATAGGATATGAAAAATATAAATCTATTTTTTTATATTTCGGGGATATTATTTTTGTGACATACTGTCTTGTAAAACTTTCAGTTCTTCTTTAATTGCTATAACATCATTATCAATACTTGAATAATTTCTTCTTTCTTTTAGTGTACTTAACACATCTAAGGCTTGTTTAAAACATTCAACAGCTTTTTTATTACTCTTTCTAAATTTATAAATTCTACCTAAATACGTTAAAGAATTAGATTTTACATAATCATGTTCTAAGGAGTTTGAAATCTTAATTGAGTGATTAAAACAACCAATTGCCTTTTGGTACCTATTGATCATATAATACGATTTTCCTAAAGCATTCTCAGAATAAATTTCATACATCAATATTTCTTTAGTTTTTGATATTTTCTTCACCTTATTATAAAATTTGATAGCTTTACGGAATTCTTTTGTTTTGTAAAAAAGGTTCCCTAAATAATGTATATTCTCAATATATGAATCTATCAATCCAATTTTTTTATTACTATTCATTGCATTTCTTAAAAAATATTCAGCCTTTTTAAATTCATCTCTTTTGTAAAAATAAACGCCTACACAAGCATAAGCCGAAATTAAGTAGCTTTCTTTGTTAATTTTTTTTGAAATTACTTTTAAAACATTAAACAATTTTATAACACTGGCATAATCTTCTTTCGATATGAAAGTATATAAATTCAATATCGCAAGTATACATTTTGCTTCAAGTATTTTATTACCAATTTTCTTTGTTAATTTTCTTTGTTTGAAAAGTATTTTTTCTGATTCTTCATAATTCTTTGCATAAAAAAAGATAGTACTTTTCAATCCTAAAGCTATTGATAATTGTGTCGTATTACCTTTTGATTTAGATTCCTTAATATATTTCTCCACAAATTCAAAAGCTTCGTCATAATTCAACATATTGATATTTTTTTTTATCTCTATTTCATAATATTCATATATGTCATCTTTATTATTGCTGTTTAAAATTGCATTTATTCCTTTTTTGTAAAAAATATCAGCTTTTACACTTTCTGATTTTCTAAAATATATCATCCCCATATAATGATATGATTCTCCTAACTCATGATACAAATTATTGTTTTTAGCAATCTCAATATTATCTTCTAATAACCTCTCTGATGTATCAAAATTATCAATATGGTAATATATTTTCCCCTGCTTTAAATTCACTTGTGATCGTAACTTTGCACTATCTTTAATATTGTTACAAGTCAGCAGAATTTTGTGATATATGTTAATTGCAGTATCAAAATCAAATTCTATTTGTGCATTATCACCATACTCTTCTATTTCTGAGAGTGTTTCAAGTAAAAGCTTATTTTGATTACTCGGAAGAGATGCTGTTTTCCAGAAATCCGTAAACCTAATAATCTTATCAAGATCCTGAATAAAACTGTCAATAAATATTGGTGGTATAATTATATTTTCACTTGATAAACCACCTATTAAATCAACATTTTTACTGCCTAGCACAAGCTCTTTATAAATACTTTTTATGAGATTATTGTGTGAAAAAAGATCAGATTCAATTTTCACATTACTTTTTGAAGTGTCTAAATCCTTATTTATTGTAAGGTTAGTATTGTGTTTAGAAGTGACAAAACGATTTATATTAACATCATCTATTTCATTTCGCTTTAGATTTGGTATATTACTTTGTATCTCGTAATTTGAATTTATTAAACCTTTATCTTTCAGATTAGAAAGAACATAATCGATGAACAAACTTATATTCATGCTATTCTTTTCGAGAGAATAACCTATAAACTTGTTGTGTGAAATATTATCTTCAATATTAATCTGATATACTGAGTGTGTTTGACCCTTAATATTTACTTTGGATAGTACATTGATATAAACACTAAAACTCTGTATAGGTTTAAATTTAGATAGATCTCTAACCTTCGTATCAGAGTTAACACTACTCAGTTTTCTTGAGAGTAAAGTTAAACTACAATCCAGATTGAATTCTTCTTTTAGTTTATTTAGCGTAACTTTAGGGTTCTTTTGCTTGAATTCATGGATTGACTTTACAAGTTTGTCATCAAGTTTCTTTTCCTGATTATCCTGCCTTCTTTTTTTTACAAGCCCTTCTGTCCCCTGCTGCTTAAACTGCTTTATCCAGTTTGCAATCGTATTTCTACCGAGTTTATAATATTCTGCTGCTGTTATAATGTTATGAAGTTGAGCATAACCGATCACTTCCTTTTTAAAATCTACAGAATATGATCTTTTCTTTGCCATTTAACTTTCCGGTTATTTCAAGCAATGTGTCCATATATATGATTTATAACAAACATATTGCGAATATGCAATGTATTTATACACTTATTCCGTGCATTAATACTTAAACAATTTGTTTTTTTGTGCTAAAAAGAATAGTATTGTTTTTATTAATTATATTTATTATTTTACATAGATAATATTTGATTATTAAAGTTTAATTGAATTACAAGTTCTTGTTAACAATAGGTTTATTATGAAAATACTTTCTACGCTTCTCCTTATAATTTCAACCATTTCACTTTTCTCTGCAAAAATAGGAAATGAAAACTTCAATGGATTTAAGACTGGTTATATGAGTATCTCCGGAAATTATTTACCTTCTGGCATTACCGGGATAAATAGTTCTATCGAAGATTTTGGGCTTGAAGGATTCGATGATTTTGTTTTAAGCTGGGGAATTGAACTTACCGGTAACGTAAATTCTAATGTTGGTACCGGAGTCCAATATTATACAGGCTGGGATAAAACGCAGAAAGTAGTTGAAGTTCCTGATACTAATTCAACAACTGGAGTAGTTGATCTGGACCGCTGTGCTGATTATAATATTACTTACTATGGTATCGTACTAAATTACCGAAAAAGCTTTACCGGAAATATGGAATATTTTGGTTCTTTCAGTGCAAATTATGGAAGTCTAGAATTGGTTTTCAGTCAGGATGAAGGCGATCAATATTTTGACAATATGTTAGAGTCATATGATCCTAATAGTGGAATTTATGGTTATAATCGCTCTTCAAGTTTGGAAATGAATTTATGGTTATTTACAATTGATAGCGGAATGAAGTTTTACATTACTGATAGGATCGCAATAGGTGGCAGTATCGGTTATACCTACGGCTCAGTAAATGATTCAGGTATTCAGAATAATGGATTTGAAACTATAAATGGTATTCCTGAGCTTGATTTTGATGGTATGACCTATACTATTTCACTTTATTACGGAAATTAATCTTATACTATTTCACTTTACTACGGAAGTTAATTGATGTCTCAACCTACTAAAAATAAAAAAATTATTCTTTGCATACTTGACGGATTTGGAATCGGTGAAGATGGACAGTTTAATGCTGTCAAAAACGCTAATACACAAAATTTAGATACACTTTTTAAAAAATTCCCTTCATCACAATTAATTTGTTCAGGACCGGATGTTGGATTACCAGAAGGAACAATGGGAAATAGTGAAGTAGGTCATTTGAATATCGGAGCTGGTAGAGTCATATATCAGGATATCTCTCGAATTGACAGATCTATAAAAGATGGTTCTTTTATTAAAAACCCCGTTTTGAATGAGATTATTTCTGACACAAAAGAAAAGAACTCTTCCCTCCACTTACTTGGTTTGGTGTCTGACGGTAATGTACATGCTTCCTTAGATCATCTGAAAGCTCTTATTCAAAAATGTACAAATGAAGAACTAGAAAATGTTTATATTCATATTTTCACCGATGGAAGAGATACTCCTCCTGAAAGTGGGATTAATTATATAAAAAACCTATCCGAATTTTTGAAGGAACATACTGCAAAGATCGCATCAGTTTCCGGAAGATATTATGCAATGGATCGTGATAATAGATGGGATAGAGTAAAATTAGCCTATAATATGCTTACAACACCACATAATGGAAAAGATATTACTGCTGAAGAAATTATTTTGAACTCTTATAGCAATGATATTACCGATGAGTTTATTCTTCCTCAAAGAGTGATTAAAAATGGTAAATCTATTGCAAATATCAAACATGGTGATAGTGTTATTTTTTTTAATTATAGATCTGACAGAGCAAGAGAACTTTCATTGGCGTTGAACAATATGAACGGAGTTGAATTCGACACTGTTGATATAGAGTTGAATTATATAACAATGACTCAGTATCAAGAGGATTTTCCATTCAAAGTGATTTCTCCTAAAGAGCATTACAAAAATATTTTGGGACAAATAGTATCAGATAAAGGATTAAATCAGCTTCGAATAGCTGAAACTGAAAAATATGCACATGTAACTTTTTTCTTTAATGGCGGAGAAGACACATCTTTCCCCGGTGAAGAAAGAATATTAGTATCATCTCCTAAAGTAGCAACCTATGATCTCCAACCTGAAATGTCTGCATTTCAAGTTACTGAAAAATTGATAGAAGAGCTAAAAAAGGATAAATACTCTCTAATCGTGTTAAATTTTGCAAATTGTGATATGGTAGGACATACCGGCATTTATAATGCTGCACTAAAAGCTGTAGAAACAATTGATGTTTGTATAGAAGAAATTTATAAAGTTGCCAAGGATGTAAACTATACTATGATAATCACTGCTGATCATGGTAATGCTGAAAAAATGAAAGATGGAGAAATCCCTTTTACAGCCCATACAAAGAATAAAGTGCCATTTCTTATTACCGATGAAGGCTATAGTCTTGTAGACGGGAAATTAGCAGATATTGCACCAACAATACTTAAACTTTTAGAAATAGAAATACCTAGTGAGATGAGTGGTAATATTCTCATTAAATAATATCGGAGTAGTTAAATGAGCGAATTGAAAGAAATATATTTAAGGAGAGGGAATGTCGCACAAGATTATATTGATATTTCCAGTGATATCTTCGTTGAAATCAATAATTATTTTAAGATCGTTGATTGTAATTTGAATTTTTGCAAATTATTTAATTTGCCTAGGGCACAAATATTCGGATTAGAAATTATCGATATAATAAACGAAAATGATCGTGTTAGATTTTTAGATATCATGAGAAGAGCTCAAAGAAAAAAATTTAAAGACGGTATAATAAAAATTGAATTAGTTGACGCTAAAAAAAGAGTCAATATACACACAATGAAGTACAATCCTGTTGTTGATGACAATAATGAAATCAGAGGAGTATTCATAAAATTCACACCTTTTACGAAAAGAGTAGGTGATGACAAATCTGGTACCTTATTTTCATCGATCTATAGTTCTTTAACAAATCTTTACACTATTTACGCTACTGACAAAAAACTCAGAATTAGCCACTTAAATTCTTCAATTATTAATATCCTAGGTTACTCTAGAGAAGAAATGGAAAATAAAGAAATAGTAGAATTTTTAGTAAAAAACAAGAAAACTGAAAAGAATATAAAAGAACTTTTTCAATCGATGGAAAGTAATGGCAAATTTACTGGAGAAGTACTTTATCAAGCCAAAAATGGGGAAAGTATTCCTATCTATCTATCTGTTTCTTCTTTAGTACATAACGGAAAGGTAATAGGAAGTCTAGGCATTGGTAGAGATATGAGAGATGAGAAAAAATTAGAATCCGATAATCAAGCATTTGCTTTGAAACTTCAAAGTCATTCAAAATTAGCTGAATTTGGTATGATGTTACAAGGTGTTGCTCACAATATGAATACACCATTGACAGGTATTAAAAGCCGTGCTCAGTTGGAGCATGCAAAATTAGCAAAATTCAAACAAATGATAAATGAAAAGTTTGGTGAAGAAGAAGATCTTAATAAAGTAACTGACAGTATATCTAAATTTTTAAGTATGATCGATATGTCTGTTAGTAAGCTCGCTAAGATTATTAAAAATATGATGACTAAATCCAGAGATCAGCAATCATTGATTAAAGAACAGCTTAATCTTGCCAATGTTATGGAACAAGAATTAGAATTCATCATGTCTAACCAATTTTTTAAACATAAAGTTGAAAAAGACATTAAGATCCAATCAGATCTCCCATTGATATTTGGTCTTTACTCTGACTTCTCACAAAGTTTTGTTAACATCATAAAAAATGCTATCGATTCAATGTATAACTCTGAGAAAAAAGCCCTCTCAATAAAGATGTTTCTTCACGATGACAATATAATTTTAAGAATTAAAGACTCTGGAAAAGGTATCCCCAAAGATGTAGGAGATAAGATATTCCAACCGTTCTTTACAACCAAACCTAAAATTGGTCAATCAGAAGGCGAAGAACCTACTGGTACTGGTATTGGACTTGATAATGTGATTAGTCTTCTTAAGCCTTATAATGCTAAGATGTCATATGAGTCTGAGGTTGGTAAAGGAACAGAGTTCACAATTACAGTTCCAATAAAAGAAAATCAAAAAAAAGATAGAGGTTAAAATGAAAAAAATTGAAGGGCAATTAAATGCTTCTAAATTAAAAATAGCAATTATTGGATCAAGATTCAATGAGTTGATAACAACAAAATTGATTGGTGGTTCAGAAGACTGCTTCTTGAGACATGAAGGAGATAAGAAAAATATCGATCTTATTATGGTACCGGGAGCTTATGAAATACCACTGACAGCTAAAAAAATATGTATGACAAAAAAATATGATGCTGTTGTCTGTTTAGGCGCAGTTATCAGAGGGAATACTCCACATTTTGATTATGTAGCATCTGAAGTTTCAAAAGGAGTTGCTCATGTAGGACTTGAAACAGATGTTCCTGTAATTTTTGGTGTTTTAACAACTGATACAATTGAGCAAGCTATAGAAAGAGCAGGAACTAAATCAGGCAACAAAGGATGGGATGCAATGCTAAGTGCTATCGAAATGATAAATCTATTTAAACAAATAAAATAAGTTGAAATTTATATGATAAGAATTAAATCTCCTTCCGAGATTAAGAAAATGAGAGCTGCTGGAAAACTTGCAGCAGAGGTTTTGCAGTATATTCAAGAGTATGTAGTTGTAGGTCAAAATACAGGTGAAATTGATAGACTTTGCCATGAATTTATCTTAAAAAATGGAGCTATTCCTGCACCATTAAACTATCATGGATTTCCAAAAAGTATTTGCACTTCTGTCAATAATATTGTTTGCCACGGAATACCTGATCCTGAACAAATTCTTAAAGATGGTGATATCATAAATGTTGATGTAACTGTTATTGTGGATGGATATCATGGAGATACTTCTAAAACTTATATGGTAGGAAATGTAAAAGATTCTACCAAACTTTTAGTTGAACGAACTGAAAATGCCATGATGAGAGGTATTCAAGCTATCAAACCTAACTCTTTTTTATATGAAGTTGGTAAGTCTATAGAAAAATATGTTAGTAAATTTGGATACTCTATCGTTAGAGATTATGGTGGACATGGTATCGGAAAAGAATTCCATGAAGATCCGCATGTTTATCATTTTTATACTCCAGCGAATAGAATTAGATTAAGACCAGGAATGATATTCACCGTTGAACCAATGATAATTGAAGGTGACTATGAAGTTATTACATCTCAAACTGATGGATGGACGGTTACAACTAAGGATAATTCATTAACTGCTCAATTTGAGCATACAGTTTTAGTAACACCAAAAGGATATGAAATATTAACAAAAATATGATGAAGATAAATTATCAAAATATGATGGAGGAAGAACTTAATATAATTAAAGTTCTTCCAGAAAAACCATCTTTACTTTTACACACATGCTGCGCACCATGCAGTTCGTATATCATTGAATTATTGAGAGATTACTTTGATATAACTCTATACTTCTATAACCCGAATATTTATCCTAAAGAAGAACATGACAGAAGATTAAACGAATTAAGATTGTTTGTTGAACGATTTGATTCTAACAAAGATATTAAACTCATCGCTGAAGAATACACTCCCATAGAATTTGCATCATGTGTAACAGGACTTGAAGAAGAAAGAGAAGGTGGTTCTAGATGTTTTAAATGTTATGATCTCAGACTTTCAAAAACTGCAGTTAGAGCAAGTGAAGAAAATTTTGATTATTTCTGTACTACTTTATCAATAAGCCCTCATAAAAATGCAGAGAAAATTAACGAGATCGGAAAAGAATTAGCAAATATATACGAAGTTAAATTCTTATTCTCGAACTTTAAAAAGAAAAATGGTTTTAAAAGATCTTTGGAGCTAAGCAAAGATTTTGATCTTTACAGACAAGAATATTGCGGTTGTCAATATTCAATGAGAGATAGTTTGCCCGAATAAAGAAATCCCTCCAATGAAAAACAATAAAACTATTACGATCGAAAAAACTGCGGAATTACTTAATATTTCTACTGCTACAGTTCATAATTGGGTTAGATCAGGACTTTTGATAAAAGAGAACCATGGAATAAACACAAAATCTTTTGAAAAGTTAAACAATAGTATTATATCTGGTAAAACTAATAGACTTAATTCAAGAGCAAATAAGAAAACATCTGCACGAACTTTTATTCCGGATGAACTGCTAGAAAATAAAAATTCTGAGAAAGAAATACTATCTTTGCTTTCTCAGATTAAAGATAGTGATATCGATAAATTCATACTCGAATTATTGAAAGATGAAAAATTATCTATTAATCCTGAGATTTTGTATCAATCTTTAAAAAGCGAAGGTGGTAAATCAAAAGAAGGATCATACTATACTCCTAGTGAAATAATAACTGACATCTTAGATGACCATAATCCCAAAAGAAATTCTAAAATATACGACCCATGCTGCGGAACAGGTCAATTTTTAAAAACTATCAACAACAAATGTAATGAAGTACAAATCTATGGTACTGATATAGATTTTACGGCTATAAAAATAGCAGAGCACTATCTAAAAGCTGAAAATAAAAATAAGTTTACTCTAAGAAACCTAGATTCTTTAAAAATAATAGAGAAGAATAAATATGACATCATCGTAACAAATCCACCTTGGGGAGCTCATTATTCAAAAGTTGAAAGAAAAATCTTAGATGAAATATTTCCCGAAGCTGATTCTGGTGATTCTTTAGAATATTTTTTACTAAAAGGATATCATTCTCTTAAAAAGAATGGAATAATGTCTTTCGTACTGCCTGAATCTTTTCTCTACGTTAAAAGATTTTCAGGAATCAGGAAATTCTTCTTAGATAATTCTAAAATCCTAAAAATTAAAATCTATGGTAGGAAGTTTGCAAAAGTTTTCTCAGAAATAATTAGAATTGATATTCAGAAATCTAAAACTGCTGAAAATCATGAAATAACTATTGAAACTGACCAGAAAATCAAACAGAGTTATTTCATTAATGAGTTTGACTATCGATACAATATTAATACTTCTGAAAAAGAACGCAAAATATTAAAAAATATATTTTCAAAGCAGTATGTTACATTAAAAGATAATGCTAAATGGAGCTTAGGTATTGTTACAGGAAATAATGCTGAATTCGTCAGCTCTGAAAAAACTACTAATCATACCCTCCCCCTTGTCACGGGAAAGAATATTGATTACTTTACCATAAAAGGTAGTGTAAAGTATTTAACACATAACTTCAAGAAACTTCAACAAGTTCCAAAAAACAACCTCTATGAAGCCAAAGAAAATCTTATATATAAATTCATATCAAACAAATTAGTTTTTGCTTATGATAATACTGGTAAATATACTTTAAATAGTGCCAATGTTCTTATTCCTGAACTGAAAGATTATCCCATTAAAGTTGTTATGGCGATATTAAATTCTGATATTATAAATTTTATTTATCATAAAAAATTCAACAGTCTTAAAGTTTTAAGATCCAATATTGAAAGGTTACCATTTCCTATGAACTCAGATAAGAAGATTATAAAAGAGATTGAAAAAAAAGTTGATGAAATATTGGATGGTAAATATTCATCTAAAAATATTATTGATGAATTGGTAAATCAACTATACGGGATTTCAGACTTTTAAATACTTCATATGATGGATCGTAAACCCTTCTCTTTTCTTATGCTTCTCAAATTGGGTCTCAATTCTATTACTAACTTCTGATCTAAATTTATCTGGCTGATAAAGATTGCTGAAAAGTTTTGAGTTTTTAAAAAGATCAATAACTTCAAACGAATATTCCTCATGGTCTGATGAAAATCTAAAGATACCATCTTCTTTTAATAACTTATGTAGTACAGATAAAAACTCTTCATTAACAGTTCTATTCTTATGATGCTTTGCTTTTGGCCAAGGGTCAGGAAAATTCATTATTTTTTCATCAAAAATCCCCACAGGTATCATTTCAAGTAGGTAATCTGTTCCAAATCTAGAAATAATCAAATTAGGGATCTTATCATTTTGATTCAGCTTACTTAAAGTTTTTCTTATTCTATCCATTTTTCTATCGATACCAAAATAATTGATATCAGGATTCTGCTTGGCAAGTTTTATCAATGAATCTCCATTACCAAAACCGATCTCAAATTTTAATACCTTATTATCATTTTTAAATAATTTATTAAAATCCAATGGCAGTATATCTACAGAAACTTCTAAAAAGCTTTCATTAAATTCATAATATAATTTACTATTCTCATTAATCTTATTTAAGTAATCTTCTAACGTAAACCACATAACACCATCCTTAAATTTAATTCTGTGCAAAGATACGAAATAGAATTTTTTATTTCAACGAAATAAAAAAAGGCTGTTAAATTAACAGCCTTAAAATTTGATTATTTTGAACAAGGTGGCTTCAGCCCCTTGTAGATATCGAATTATTTAATAAGAAGCATCTTATTGCTAAACGTCTTATTATCAACTTCTAAAGTATAGAAATATATACCACTATTTAAGCTAGTTGCATTAAATATGGCCGTATGCATACCCTTATTTAACTTTTCTTTAACCAGATCTTTTACCAACTGACCGGATGAATTAAATATAGATAATTTAACTTCATTATTATTCGCAACATAGAAATTTATTTCTGTTACAGGGTTAAATGGATTTGGATAATTCTGATACAATTTATTATCTATCGGTAAACTGCCAAATCCTTCCTCAATACCGGTAGTTCCATTACTTATCAAAATATTATCAATCCAACCGCAATCAGCACCAGCTTCACTACTGGAATCTTTTTCATATTCCCAAGTGAGTTCATGAACACCTAAAGGAACATCGTATGATACTTTTTCCCATCCTTTATCAATACCACTCCAGAACTCTTTCTGAACTCCATCAATGAGGAATCTTAGAAAATCCCAACCTTCTTCTGATGACACCATTTTGTGAAAACTGATACTGCCATTTTCTTCAAAATCAAAAGTCAAAGACATCCTTGAATTCTCACTATGCGTAATTACACCTGATCTTGAAGAATATAAACCATCGTAAAATGTAGTAGCATCAATAAACCATAGTGAATCACCCTCAAGAGTCCACTCATTTGCATTATAATCACCTGTTTCAAAATCCTCCGTCATACCTAAGACAACCTCAAAAGGATCATCTAAAGAATATCCGTCAGTATTTGAAATATTCAGATTGAAATAAGCAGTTGTTATATTTGGTATAGACGCGTCAAAATCACAAGTAAAAGCAACATCTATATTTTCTCCAACTAAAAGTGAGATATCTATCGGATTTGTAATTGCAACAATCATTCCATTTGTTTCTGATAAATCAGTTGTGAAATTTGTAATATTTGCACTACCTGTATTTTCAATATTAAATGTCATAAGTGCTGAATCACCCGGATCTATTACACCTTCAGGAAGTGTCTTTCCAATTACTAATTTTGGTGCAGAAGCAATAAAGCTGATAGTTCCATAATATTCTCCCTTCGAATAATCATCTGAGATAGTAATGTCAATTTCAACTACCGTTTGATCAGGAATATTTGAATCAATATTAAATGAAATACAATCTTCTATATTCAAAGATCCATCAATAACTATCGTACCATAATTTTCTGTACCATCAATTATATTTATGAAAGAATTTTCAGTACTTGCATTAATAATGACGTTCGTTGAAGTTTCAACACCTACATTTTTTAATTCAATATCTGCTGTTGTGGCTGTACCAAACAAATTACTTTTCACAACATAATTCTCTAAGAACATGTATGGTCCTTCTAACGGAGGAACAATGATATCTTCAAAATATGGTTGTTTGAATTGTGAAGTAACAACAAGATGCGCAATACCTGGTAGATAAGGTTCTATGTTTAAGGTAATATTTCCAGTATCTCCGACAACTCCGACACCATGAAGAACACCTTCATCATCTGACATAGCTACGTATGAGCCTTTTAAAGCCGTAATTTCATAAGTTATTGCTCCTGCTTCAACAGTCGGTAAATGACTCACAGTGTTTTCTCCCGGTACACCATAATATACCATTAGTGAAGGATCACCGAATAAATGGTAAGACGACCAGTATGAACTTACATAAGATCCTCCTAAAGTCTCAACAGCCATCAAACCAGCAAACTTAACAGCACCCTGAGTTGGATAATCCATCATCATAACACCATCATACATTCCAGGTTTGTCTTGAGAAAGAGCAGGAGTTGTATCACCAATTGCAGCCTCTCCAACGCCCATTGCAAGATCTTCATCCCAATATGTTGACATTGAAGCTCCAATAAAACCAATACTACCTTTATCGGGAGCATTTAACCATGATTCTCCGAAACATTCATTATCTCCGAAAGAACCTGTTAAACAGCAATTTCCAACGACAAGAGGGTATTCGCCCACATTGGTCAGAGTATTAACATTCGATATCGTAAAACTTGGATCAGCAAATCCGCCATTATAACCATGAGCAGTATAGTTGTAAAATGCTACTCCATCAGATATGTGTGCAATTATTTCAGAATTTACTCCTATGGCATCAGATGCAGGATACAGATAGGAGATTCCATTTATATTGGATCTCGTACCATCAAGAGGTATTCTATAGCTATCATTGAAGTAATAAGTCATTCCGTATCTTATCTGAGGATTACCATGAGTAGGAGCATATCCTGCATCCACACCTGCAACACCCATTACATTAGTTAAATATGAAAGATCCGCACCAGAAGTAAATTGTGTTTTTTCATACCAAATAGTTTTATCTACCTGAGCATCAAGGTCAGTTAAACTTTGAATTGAAAAACGACCAATATACATTGATGGTATTCTGTTACCAGTTGCAGTTGCTCCTATCACACTATACAATAAATCTGAAACACTTACACCACCTGTCGATCCCAAAGCCGGTGACATTTCTGTTGCAATCCGATACGTTCCATCTTCATCACCTACGACTAATACAAAAGTAGGTTTAGGACTCAAACTTGCGTATTGCCCCTCTATCCATGTGTCAATATCGGTTGTAGTGGAAGAAGAACTGAAGTAATTGACTACAACGTTAAATCCTTTCTCCGTTTTCCATTCAATTAGTTCCTGCAATTTAGCATTATCTATCAACTGATCACTCGCAACGATCAAATATGTTACAGTATAATCAGTTAGATCCGCTTTACTAACGTTTGATTTGTAGTTTATTAGACTGCCGTATTGTTTATCAAAGAAAGAGGAATACTCTTCATTCTTCTTTATGTTATTTGAAGAAATAGAAGAATTATAATTTACTTCTACAACAATATCTGTAAACACTTTTATCTTATTTGTCACTGGATTATAAGAAACAGGTGCAATTTGTAAATTTGCAACTCCAATCCCTCTCATTACACCGCTTTTAGTAACTTTAGCTATAGAACTTTCTGTAAATTTGTCATTTCTATAAAAGTCAGTATTGTAAATAAATTTTCTTTCTGACTCTAATGAAGATTTTGAATATTTAGGCTGAACAGGTACTATTGGATACTTAATACCAAGTTCATTTAGATCGTAAATCTTTTCATTATAACTAACAATCTTAATTTCTGGTTTAGAATCATAAGGAATTTCAATTAAGTTTCTGAAAATTGGGAGTGACGCTTCTCCGATATCACTTGAGAAATAACCTTTCCCAAGATCAATCTTAGAAAAATATCCTTTTTCAGTCTTAACTTCACTAATATTGATTTCTGATACTCCAAATGATAATTCCAACCTAAAATCATCATCTGAAAGAATTTGATAATCATGATGTGATGTTGGATCAATTGTAATATTACTCGCAAACGCAGATACGAAAAACATTATCAAAATGATGATTGTTATACTTCTTCTCATACTTTACTCCTTCTTATAATACCATTGTTTACTATATTACACGTATTAATATAGGTACCTTATTATATTTATACAATGTTAAAACTCATATTTTTTCTATTGTGTTAATTCTGGCTAATCATTAACTTACATCATCAAAACGATAAAATCTAATGGATGTAAAATATGACAAAAAGATTAATCTCAATATTTATTCCTGCCTATAACGAAGAAAACAACATTGCACCTTTAACTGAGAAGATTAATAAAGTTATCTCAAAAGATAACAACAATGACTACGAGTTAATCATAGTAAATGATGGTTCAGGAGATAAGACTTTAAATGAATTAGAGATTGCAGAAAAAAAATATGAGTTTGTGAATGTAATATCACATAAAAAAAATCTCGGATTAACAGAAACCATGAAAAGTGGTTTTGCTAAATGTAACGGCGAATATATTGTCTTTTTACCAGCAGATCTTGAAAGTGATCCAGAAGAAGATATTCCTAAACTTGTTGGAAGACTGGATGAAGGATTAGATCTTGTTGCCGGATGGAGACAAGGAAGAGATGATGGCAAACTTTTAGCCTCGAAAATATATAATATCGTTTCAAAATCTTTATTCAATGTAGAAATCCATGATATGAATTGGATAAAAGCTTTTAAAAGAGAAGTTTTAGATGATATTGAACTTAGATCTGATTGGCATCGATTTATAGTAATGATGGCAGCAAATAAAGGTTATAAAATTGGTGAAGTTAAGACAAACTGGTACCCAAGGAATTCTGGTAAATCTAAATTTGGGCTTATGAGATTTCCCAAATCAATCATTGATGTTCTTGTTGTAAAATTTAACATGATGTTCGGCTCTAAACCAATGCAGTTCTTTTCAATACTTGGCTCATTATCAATGATAACAGGATTTTTAGGACTGATATTCTTAGCAATATATTATTTCTCAACTCAAACTCAGATTAGACCATTATTTACTTTATTTACAATGCTTATAATCGCAGGACTTCAACTCTTTGTAACTGGTTTTCTTGCGGAGCTGGTTGTGTCTCAGAAAACTGAAATAGAAAATTTGAAAAATAATATTAAAGACTTGAAAAATAATAAAAACAACTAAATTACTATTTCCGGTTTAATTAAATGCGAACAAAAAAGCTTTTATTAGTCACACATTGCTTTCCCTCAGACAAAAATGATCTGGTTGGTAATTTTTTATATGACTTTATTAAATATCTCAGTAAAATTGATTATGAAGTAACCGTATTTACTCCCAAAATGGATATCTATTACGATTTAAATTATCAAAAAAAATATGCTACAGATGTTGAATTATTCAATTGGTCAGGTGGTGATAAAAGACTTGCAGAATTTAAATTAACAAATTTCAAAGATTTAAGGTCGTTATTTTCTCTATTTAGAAATGGAAAGAAACAATTAGATCAATTACTTAAAAACAATAAATTTGATTTCATACTTGCTCCGTGGGTAATACCAAGCGGATATTTCGTAAGTAAAGTAGCAAAAAAATATAATACTCCATTTGGAGTATGGGCTTTAGGCTCTGACATTAATGTATATGGTAAAAAACCTTTTATCTCAGGTTTGATCAAAAAGATTTTGAAGAAATCCGATCTTGTTTTCACAAATAATTTTCAAATGAAGAAGATGATCAACAAGAAATACGATATTGATCCAACTATTCTTTTTACAAATAGAAAATTGTCTAAACCAAATTCAGTATATAAAAAAACTTCTCCTTTTAAAATTCTATTTGTCGGAAGATTTGAATACGTAAAAGGACCTGATATCTTATTAGAAGCATTATTGCAATCAGGAATTAAAAATTTCTCACTAAAATTCATTGGTGATGGATCGATGAGAAATGAATTAGAACTTTTTGTAAACTCGAATAATCTAAAAAACTACGTTTCTTTTATAGGACAACAGGGACAAGATACAATTGCAGAAGAATTAATTCAAACTGATTATTTAGTTATTAGTTCAAGAAGTGAAGGTATGCCAGTAGTTTTCTGGGAAGCAATGCAGATGAATACTCCTGTATTATCTACAAATTGTGGAGATATAGAATATTATTGTAATAAATATAATGTTGGAAGAACTTCTGAGATCTCTGAAAAATCGCTTGCTGAACTTTTACACTTTGCAGCAAATTTCAAACCACTCAGAGAAACTCTTTCACAAAACACCGAAGATCTTGCCAGCTTAACAGACATAAGATCTTCTACAGAAAAATTTGATAGGATAATAACTGCAAGGTTTTCGAATACTGAAGAATAATATAGTCATCATTTTTCATTTATTCAATATTGACTTTAATAAGTTTGTTAAATATATTGCATTAAGCTGCGTTAAAGCTTGAAGTTAAAACTTGAAATAATTAAATAGCCGTAATATCTCATGGTAAAATTAAGTAAAGATCGATTATATTATTCAATAAGTGAAGTTGGAGAAATTTTAAATATTAATCAATCTACAATACGCTATTGGGAAAAACAATTTCCAGAGTTAAAACCTAAGAAAAAAACTAAAACATCGAAGAGAAAATTCAACAATCATGATATTCAAACATTATTTCATATAAAACAACTTTTAAAAGATGATGAATTGTCTATAAATTCAGCTAAGGAAAAACTTATTACGTGGAAGTCTGAATTATCTTTAGAGGAATTATCTTCAGCCATAAAACATTCAAATATGAAAAAAGTAAATATCCATAGTGATGAAATAATATCTTCGATTCATGATATTAGAACTATTTTAAAATCAATCCGATAAATATTTATGTTGCTAAAAAAAAACCAGGAAAAGATTATTGCTGTTCTCGAGCATAAAAATTACAAATCTTTTCAAGAAAATTTTATTGCTTACCCAACGGATACAAAAACCATCTCATCTTTGGTCAAATTGGCTAATAAATTTGATTTTAATATTGTAACGGTTGGAAGTGGAAGCACTTTTAATAATTCAACAAATTTTGATAATACCTTATATTTATCAACTGCAAAATTAAATAATATCATCGAAGTTGATATGCAAAATTTATTTATAAATGTCGGTACAGGAATGATTTGGAGCAAACTTTTTAACGATCTTAACGATAAATCAATGTACTTTCCGCTTACCTATGAAAAAAGATGTGGTCGAACAATAGGAGGAATTTTCTCAACCATGAAACCATTTTCCTCACCTGCAACATATTTCAAAGGGCTGGAATTTGTTTCCCCAACAGGCGAAATTATAAGATACGGCTGTAAAACATTAAAAAATGTTGCAGGTTATGACCTTTCACAATTTATGCTAGGAAGTTTTGGTAAATTTGGAATAATTACATCTGTTCTCATAAAATTATTTCCAACTGAAAAAACATTTTTTAATAATAATACGGTTCCTGAAGTATGTTTAAATAATTTTACAAATACTGATTATGCACTGTTTTCTAGAATAAAAAAAGAGATTGACCCGAAAAACATATTAGTTTAACACATTAATTTATGATTTTTTCTATTGACTTACGAAGCTCTAATAGTTAGATTAATATTTATATAGTTGCGAAATATGATTAATGTGATAAATAACTTGATTATAAGTGTGTAACTTATTCTTAAAGTATAGAATGTGTGTTAGAAACTAAATTTAACAGAGGAGAAGGAAATGAAGAAGCTCATGACATTGATTTTTGTTGTGTTATCAGTAAGCTTACTTGCTGATTGGCAAAAGATTAATGATGTACAGGAAGGACCAACTACCAAAGATTGGATAAGCTATTATGGTGCGGCAACATACACCTATACTGTTCCAGGTGAAAGAGCCGTTTACTTTGATGCTGATGACTTTGGCATGGAATATCCTATCGAATTAAGTGGAATGCAATGGTACCTTAACGAAGATGGTGTTAACTATCACTACAAAATTTACGAGAAAGATGGATCGACTCTTGTGTATACCTCTGCAGATTCTTCATCTACTGTAGGATATCAGGTAGTTTGGACCGATTCTGCAATAGTTTTAAGTGATGATTTTTGGGTTTCATTGGTACCTGATGTTGATGGACATCCTACAACAATTCACGATGTTGGAGATGGTGTGTTTGGACATAGTTTTAATAACGATGGCGCAACATGGAATCCATTGTA
This sequence comes from Candidatus Delongbacteria bacterium, assembly GCA_027858225.1. GTDB lineage: Bacteria > UBA4055 > UBA4055 > UBA4055 > UBA4055 > WTAK01. Next base: position 2,913 of record JAQIDB010000104.1, on the reverse strand, counting down.
TGGTGGTGGTTACAACCATTGTTTAGCAGTAAATATAACACCTCACGCTGGTGCTGATCTTTATCCACCTACTGCAAGAGGAATCTTAGGAAATGAAACTTTCATGGATAAAGATGCAACTATTTCTGTAAGGGTTATCGACCAAAGTGCTATAACATCAGTATCTGGTGATTACACTTTTGATAACTGGGCTACTTCAACGCCATTTGCTTTAAATGCAGCAAAAAATACTTATGTTTATTCAGGTACTATACCTGGTCAGATTGATGGTACTGTTGGAGCTGTTCGATTTAATATGGAAGATGCTCTTGGGTATACTTCAGTTTCAGACGACTTTGTTATAAGTTGGGATAAGGACAACCCAATTTTATTTGAAGGTTTTGAAAATGAAGTTTTTCCAGCAAATGGATGGACTCTTAGCACGACAGGTGCAGGTTTTGTTGAAGCAACTATCCAATCTGGATCAGCTGTACATAGTGGAAGTAAGTCTGCAGTACATTTGGATGATGCAGGTCCTCAAGATGACTGGTTAATTAGTCCTCTTGTTTCTTTGCCTGCTGCTAATCCTTCAACATTAACATTTTGGGAATATGGCGATTGGTTGACCTATGTCACTACAGGATATCACGAGATCGCAGTTTCAACTGATATGGTAACTTGGGATGTTATCCACACAGGCCATCCTGATGGTGGAGCTACAGGTATAGGTCGTGTTTGGGATTATATGACTTTATCACTGATGGCATATATGGGTCAAGACGTTTATATTGGATTCCGTTTTGTTGGAGATTATGAAGATATTTGGTACATCGACGATATTGAAATACTTTACGATTATGAGGCACCAATTGTAAACGATTTGACAAGTAACTCTGTATTATTTGATACAGACTCACTTGTTGGAGAATACCTAAATAATGATATGGTATTAAGCTTAGATCTTTATGATCTTTCTGGTATTGATACAGCTATTGGTCACTATACTTTTGATGGTGGTGGTACAGTAGATCTTGACTTTGCTCAAGCTAAAGGTGATGAGCAATGGACAGCAACAATTCCAGCTATGGATGTTGTTACAGCAGGTACAATTAATTTTGATCTTACTGATATCGGTGGTTTGACAACATTAACTTCTGATTATAATATTGATTTCGCTCTTGATAATATAGCTCCTATTTTCACTTACGTTACTGGAACGGAGGCATTTATTGGTAATCCAATGAACCTTTCTATCGTTTTCACTGATGAATCAGCAATAAGCTCTTGCATTGGTTCTTATAGTAAGGATGGTTTTATTAGTCAGTATGATTTCAACTTGACTGCTTCTAAATTAACTGACTACATGTACGTTGGTACAATTCCTGCTGAAGCAATGGAAGTTTTAGATGGTGAAGTTAAATTTACGATTAAAGATGTTGAAGATAACATTCAAATGACTAGCGCTTATGCTGTACAATGGACAGACGGTCAAGTTGAATTCTTCGAAGATTTCGAATCAGGTGCTGGAAATTGGACTGTTGATGGAAATTGGGCAATTGTAGAAGAGGGTGAATATACTTCAGCTACTCATGCTTTTACTGAAAGTCCTGGCGCAAATTATGAGACAGATGAAGTTTCTTATGCTACATTATCAGCAGATAGAGATTGGTCAACATATTTTGGTGCTAGAATGTCATTCTGGTGTGCATATGATATAGAACACGGATTTGACTATATGTACTTCGACGTAACAACAGACGGTGGAACAACTTGGACTAATCTTAAATCATGGGATGACGAAGGTATTGGATGGTTTGAAGAAAATATATCTCTTGACGCATTCGTTGGTGGAACTTTTAACTTTAGATTCCGTTTCGAAGCTGATGGTGGTTATGAAGGAAATGGTATGTACATTGATGATATTTCATTGATCACTTACAATGCAGATCATGCAGCACCATTAGCCGTATATACTCCATACGAACCAGTTTTCTACGAAGGAGTTTTAGGAGATTTTACTAATAATGTTGATCTTATTGATAATTCAGGTGTTGGCGCTGCAATTGTTATTTACTCAGTTGATGGTGTTCCTCAAACAGATATTACAGCTACATTTGTATCTGGCAATCAATGGGAATTCGTTATTCCTCAACAAGCACCTGGTGCTGTAATAGAATATTATTTCTATTCACAAGATGCGTCTGTAAACCTTAACGAAGGTAGGTCAGCAGAAACATACAAACTTATTGCAGGTAATCATCTAATTTATGATACACCTATAGTTACTTACCGTAACTCTGTTGTAAATGGTGAAGCTTTTGCTGTCAGAATGACTGTTCCAGGATCCGATGCTACTACAACATACGGTGCAGATCTTGCGTACCTACTTCTAAGAAATTATGCTGATACTAGCTTACTTTCTGATGATATGACTGTTCGTGTATGGCAAGATGATGGTACAGGACTTCCTGGTTTAGAAGTTCTTACGCCTTTCGATCATACTCCTGAAGCAAATGCATTAAAACAAAGTGCAATGTCAATGGTTGACATTAGAACTCAAGCTTTAAAAGTATATGGTGATTTCTGGATTGGTTTCTCTGCACCTATAGTTGGAACCGTACATTCAACTGAAGAAAATGCCGTTGAAGAAGGTACTTTTGAATTTAACAGATCATATATTGGAACTGCTAATGGAGACGGAACTTGGACTTGGAATCAAAAAACTGAATCTAATCTTCATTTTAGAGCTGTTCTTGGAGTTGCTACTGGTATAGAGGAAAGTAATATGCCATTAACTACTTCTTTAGCTCAAAACTATCCAAATCCTTTCAACCCAACAACTTCTATTAACTTCACAATAGCAAATGAAGCTAAAACTTCACTTGTAGTTTATGATGTAATGGGTAGAACAGTTGCTAAATTGGTTGATGGTAA
>JAQIDB010000102.1 GCA_027858225.1 Candidatus Delongbacteria bacterium | reverse complement strand
TTTGAAGGTGAGCACCAGAAAACTATCTATCAACTTGCAGATAATGGTAAAGTACTTCTTCTTGGAACATTTTCTAAGATATTTGTACCTGGATTTAGAATTGGTTGGATAATTGGTGATGAAACTATAATCGATAAGATTGTAATGTCAAAGCAATCAACTGACCTATGTACTTCTTCATTCGTTCAGAAGATAGCTGCTAAATATATAGAAAAAGGCTATTTCGATACCAATCTTGTAAAGATAATCGATATGTATAAAGGGAAGAAAGATGCTATGATCGAAGCTTTCGAAACTTATCTACCAGAAGGTGTAACATGGACAAATCCTGAAGGAGGTCTTTTCTTATTTGTAACATTACCTGAACATATGATTGCAGAAGAACTTTTCAAAGTTGCAGTTGAAAAAAATGTGGCTTTTGTAATAGGAAGTGTTTTCCATTGTGATGAAAGTGGTAAGAATACGATGAGAATGAATTTCTCATTTGCTTCGAAGGAAGAGATCACAGAAGGTGTGAAGCGTCTTGCAGACGCTATCAAAAAAATGATGTAAAAATGTTTTAAACTTTGAGCTTCTTCGTCTGAATGGTTTTTTCTCGTAGTCACTTAGTACTCCTAAGCTCCTTCTCGACAAAATCCAATCTTCCTTGAAGATCTTCGTTTAAATTCATTTTGGAATTGGTGATTCAAAAAATTAAAAGAGCAGAAAATTCTGCTCTTTTTTTATTGTGTTTTACAAAGAAGTATCATAGTATTAAGATATGCAGATAAATGCTTAGTGATTTTATAAATATTTTTATGAATAAAGGAGTTCTTAATGAAGAAGATAGGAATCATAGGTGGAGTTAGTTGGCACTCAACATCTCAATATTATAGCGTAATTAATCAAACAATAAATAATATAACACAAGGTAAAAATCTACCGGAATGTATGATTCATTCAGTTGATTTTACAAAAATTGAAAAATTACAGGAAAGTGATAATTGGAAAGAGATCACAAAATTATTTATAGAAATAGCTAAAAAATTGGAAGATTATGGTGTTGATATCATAATCATGAGTTCAAACACATGTCATAAAGTTTATAAAGCAGTTCAAAAAGAAATTAAAGTACCAATATTTCATATAGTCGATCCTACCGCAGAAAAAATTAAAAAATTAGGTATGAAGAAAGTTGGGCTATTGGGAACAAGATTTATTATGGAAGAAGAATTCTATAAGGATAGGTTATTAAAAAATCATGATATTAGAGCAATAGTTCCTGGAATGAATGAGAGAAACTATGTTCACAAATTGATATTCAGAGATCTTGCTTTAGGTAAAAGTAGTCAAGAAGATAAGGATAAATTAAAAAAAATTGTTGATGCTATGGTCGAAAGAGGAGCGGAAGGTATTATCTTAGGTTGTACTGAATTGAATATGGTAATTAAACAGTTGCATTATGATATTCCGATATTCGATACTGCTGTTATTCATGCTAAAGCAACAGCTGTTTTAGCGCTAGAAGACTAATTTGTAATTGCATTGGAGAGTGTAGGGTCGAACCTATGTGTTCGACCGGAACATATCTGTATTGAGATGCAAAATATGCATCTCTTTCTTTTTTTGTAAAAAAATATCTTGATTTGTATTAAGAAAAATATCAATTTGTTTCAAAATAAAATAATTTCAATAGAAGAGGGAAAAATGGAAAAAGCGTACATTGATTGGAGTACTTTAGGATTTTCATACGTGAAAACTGACAAACGATATATTTCCAGATGGAAAGATGGAAAGTGGGATGAAGGTGCACTTGTGGATGATAACACTATCACAATTAGTGAAGCTTCGACAGTATTTCATTATGGACAAAGTTGTTTTGAAGGTATGAAAGCATATACTGCAAAAGATGGTAGAGTTCTATTATTTAGACCTGATGAAAATGCTAAAAGAATGGTTCAGAGCTGTAGAAGAGTAATGATGTCCGAATTTCCTGTTGATAGATTTATTGAAGCTTGTAAACAAGTAGTTAAAGCAAATTTGAAATATTTGCCTCCATATGGTAGTGGCGCAAGTTTATACCTTAGACCTTATTTGATTGGTGTTGGAGATAATCTTGGTGTTAGACCAGCTCCAGAATATATATTCTCGATTTTTTGTGTACCTGTAGGAGCATATTTCAAAGGTGGTTTAGCACCGGTGAATTTTACGATCTCAGATTTTGACAGAGCAGCTCCAAATGGTACTGGTGCAGCAAAAGTTGGAGGTAATTATGCGGGAAGTTTACTTTCTCATGAAAAAGCAGTTAAAAAAGGTTTTGCGGATTGTATCTATCTTGATCCTGCAACTCATACCAAGATAGAGGAAGTTGGTGCAGCAAATTTCTTTGGAATTACTCACGATGAAAAGTTCATAACTCCAAAATCACCATCAATCCTTCCAAGTATTACAAAATATTCACTTCTTCACGTAGCAAAAGAATATTTAGGTTTAAAAACTGAAGAAAGAGATGTGCATGTTGATAAGCTTGCTGAATTCAAAGAAGCAGGGGCATGTGGTACTGCAGCTGTAATATCTCCAATAGGTGGAATTGAGAATAAAGGTAATTTGCAAGTTTTCCACAGTGAAACAGAAGTTGGTCCAATCACTAGAAAATTATATGATACATTGACAGGTATTCAGTATGGTGATATTGTGGGACCAGAAGGCTGGGTAGTAGAGGTAGACTTATAATAAACTTCGTACTTCTTCGTCGAATATAATTTTCATTCAGTGTCACTTAGGTTAACTAAGCTCCACCTCTGAAAATAATACTCTCCTTGGATTACTCGTTTCTTAAAAGTCTATAATTTTTTTTAAGGCAGCTGTGCGGCTGCTTTTTTTATTTATTGTAATTTAGGCATAAATCGAATATATTATGTAAATATAAATAATAAAAAGATGAGTGTTTATGTTTAAGAGAATGATAGATATATTTTTTGGTTATAGAAGGCTTAGTGTTTTAAAAACTCTTTATATCAATTTTAAACAAGGTTATTTTGGTAATCTGAGAATTCTTGTTTACCCAAGAATGAAAATTGGTATTGCAAGAAAAGGGAAGATTGTTGTTCATAAAAGTGCAGTACTTCATCTTGGTACTGCTTGGGAAAGAAGTAATTTTAACAATTCATCACTAAAAATTGATAGAGCAGGCAAATTTATTGTCAATAGCATCTTTAGCTTTCACACCGGTGGGTATATAAATATCAAGAAAGGTGGAAAACTGGAAATAGGAAGTGGTTATGCTTCGAACGATGTAGATATAACTTGCTATAGAAGTATTAAGATCGGTGATTATGTTGCTATTTCAAAAGGTGTTGTGATTAGTGATTCAAATGATCATGTCATTAAGGGAATGGAAGAATTTAATACGAAACCGATTGTGATAGGTGAGCATGTCGGTATAGGTAGAAGAGCAATGATCCTTAACGGAGTAACGATCGGTGATGGAGCTATCATAGCTGCTGGTGCAGTAGTTGTTCGCGATGTTCCAGCAAGGTGTATGGTTGCTGGGGTTCCGGCCAAAGTCATCAAAGAGGACGTCGAGTGGACTTAAAAATTTATTAAACTTTGTCTTCTGCGTCAGAATCAAATTCTCTGCAATGTTACTTAGGTAAACTAAGCTCCATCTTGATAATTTAATACTTCCTTGAAGCTCTTCGTTTAATACAATTTTTATAATACGCCTTGAGCTATCAATCGTTAAAAAATGAGACGCACTGATAGTACGTCTCTACGGTTTCACCTCTTTCTTGAAGCTCTTTGTTTAATACGATTTTTAGAATCTATAAACCGTCAGATTGATTTTTTCTCTTATTTCAAAATTGACTCAAAAAAAATTTTTTTTTATTTGTGATGGAATGTAATTAGTGTTACATTATTATTCTCTTCTTGAAGTTCAAAATCATATATGTAACTAAATTTAAATATTTTTTCTAAATATAATAGGAGGAAAAGTAATGAATGAGCAAGGTTATTATCGATTCCCTGCAGTACGGGGAAATATTGTCGTATTTGAAAGTGAAGACGATCTATGGCAAGTATCATTGCAAGGAGGAGTTGCATCAAGAATTACAGCAAACCTTTCAAACAATAGTGTACCTAAAGTATCTCCTGATGGAAAACATATAGCATATGTCTCTTCAGAAGAAGGATATGGAGAGATATTTGTTAAAGAGATGAGAGGTAGTGGTCAGAAGAGACTGACATTTTTGGGTGCAAGTGCAAAAACTTTAGGTTGGACAAGTGACAGTAAATCTATAATATTTACAAGCAATTATGAACAACCTTTTGAGTCAAGTATTTACAAGATCAGTATTAAGGGTGGAGAACCTGAAAAATATCCTGTAGGATATGCAAATAGGATTACAATCGGTAAAAAAGGTGTTCTTATTGGAAGAAATAATCAGGATTCGGCAAGATGGAAAAGATACAGAGGTGGAACGGCTGGTAAATTATGGATAGATGAAAAAGGAGATGGAAATTTTAAACCTTTTTTAAAAGATCTTGATTCAAACCTGAATTCACCAATGTGGATCGATAGCAGGATCTATTTTGTTTCAGACCATGAAGGAATTGCCAATATTTATTCAGTAAACCCTAAAGGAAAAGATATCAAAAGGCATACAGATCATGATGAATACTATGTAAGAAATGCCGACACTGACGGAAAGACGATCGTCTATCATTCCGGAGCTGATATTTATTCATTAAAAGTTGGTGATAACAAATCAAAAAAGATCAACGTTGAATATGTAAGTTCACAAACTCAAATACTTAGAAAATTCATCGATGCAACAAAGTATTTTCAAGGAGCTGATATAAGTGCAAAAGGAACGCATATTGCGTTAGCAGCAAGAGGAAAAGCTGTTTCATTTGCAAATTGGACTGGTCCTGTAATACAAGTGGGTAAAAAGGATAGTGTACGATACCGTCATCCAACTTGGTTGTTTGATAATAAAAGATTTGTAACAGTATCTGACGAGTATAATAATGAAGATAGGATCCTCATAGTAGATCCTTTGAAAAATAAAGAGACTCTGTTAAAAGATATTTCTCTTGGAAGAGTCAGAAGAATTTTCCCTTCACCTAAAACCGATGAAATAGTTATATTAAATAATAGAAACGAAGCGATCTGGATCAACCTTAAGAAAAAAACAAGCAAAGTCTTAGATAAATCTGACCACTTTATGATCTGGTCGGTAGCTTGGAGCCCTGATGCAAAATGGATTACTTATAGTTTTATTAACACTCCGGCAACAAGTATCATTAAAGTATTGGAGGTCTCTACAGGAAAAAGTCATGTGGCTACTGAGACAGTCGGTGATGATAATAATCCGGTTTTTTCAGAAGATGGTAAATATATTTTCTTTATCAGTGAAAGAACTTTTAATCCTGTTAATGATGCGGTTCATTTTGAATTGAGTTTTGTGAAAGCCTCAAAGATATATGCGCTACCATTACTTAAAGAAACAAAATCACCTTTCATACTGGATCCTAAATCACCTTCCGGGGAGAATGAAGAGGACGAAAAGAAAAAAGAAAACGGTAAAAAGGATGATAAAAAGAAAGAAATTGAAGTAAAAATTGATTTTGAAGGTATCGAAAAGAGAATCCTGGAATTTCCAATTCAAACAAGCAAATATGGAGATCTTTTTTCATTTGGTAGAAAAATTATTTATACCGAAAGAGTTGAAGCTTTCAATGAAACAGATAAAGGATATAAATCAAATCTCAAAACATATGATCTTGACCAACAGAAAGAAGAAACAGTAATTGAAGGTATAGATGGATTTACGTTGAGTCTTGACAGAAAATCAATGTTAGTTAAAAAAGAAAAGGAACTGCTTGCATTGAAATCAGGAGTTAAACCTGATGACAAAGTTAAGAATAAAAAGTCTCTTGAAGGTGGTGGAATTGATCTTTCCAGAATAAAGATAGGAATTATTCCCAGAGAAGAATGGAAGCAGATGTTCAGAGAAGCATGGTTGCTGCAGAGAGAACATTTCTGGACAGCTGATATGAGTAAGATCGACTGGGTAAAAGTATATGAACGTTATTATCCTTTACTTGAAAGACTTGGTAGCAGGGGGGAATTTTCTGACTTAATCTGGGAAATGCAGGGAGAATTAGGAACTTCACATTGCTACGAGTGGGGTGGAGATTACAGAGATCATAGAAATTATAAAATGGGAAAACTCGGATGTAGTTACAAATTATCAAAAGATGGTAAGTATTATACAATCGAAAATATTCTTTACGGAGATTCTAGTAGTAATATTGAATGCTCTCCTCTACTTAGACCCGGGATCAATATTAAGAATGGTGACAGTCTTTTAGCTGTAAATGGTACAAAAGTAAGTAAAAATACTCATCCTAGGGAACTACTTGTAAATCTATCCGAGCAAGATGTTATACTCACTTTTTTAAGAAAAGGCAAAAAAAAGAAAGAGGATATAGTAGTAAAAGCTCTTGGATTAGAGTACAATCTTCGATACAGGAACTGGGTGGAAAATAACAGAGCTTATGTTCATAAGAAAAGTAAAGGGAAGACCGGATATGTTCATATTCCTGATATGGGTAACCGTGGATTTTCAGAATTTCACAGATTGTATTTATCTGAATGTCAATATGATTCAATGATAGTTGATGTGAGATATAACGGTGGTGGTTATGTATCTCAACTTATTCTGGAAAAACTTAATAGAAAAGTGATTGGCTATGATACTATCAGATGGAGTAAAGAAGCTGAAACTTATCCTTCTCATGCAGTAGAAGGAACTATAGTTGCTCTTACGAACGAGCTTGCAGGTTCCGACGGAGATATTTTCAGTCATTCATTCAAGATGATGAAACTCGGGAAACTCGTAGGTAAAAGAACCTGGGGTGGAGTGATAGGGATCAATGGGCAGTATTCTCTGGCTGATGGCTCAGGAACTACTCAACCTGAATATTCTTTCTGGTTCAAAGATGTAGAATGGGGTGTTGAAAATTATGGTACTGATCCTGACATAGAAGTAGATATTAAACCACAGGATTATGTAAAAGGTAAAGATCCTCAGCTGGATAAAGCTTTGGAAGTTGCACTAGAAGGTCTTAAGAAAAATCCGGTTATAAAACCAAAATTTGATAAAAGACCTAATTTGTCATTACCCAAACTTCCGAAAAGGAAATAAAAAACAAAAAGGGTGTTAAATTTAACACCCTTTTTTGATAATATTGTTATGATACAATGATTATTTTTTGATAAGTTTCCATCCAGCAGGTAAGATGGATGCTGCTATAAGTATTTTTATAATATCACCTGATATGAATGGTATTAGTCCTGAAGAAAGAACTTTGCTCCAACCGGTAAAGTTACTCAACCAAAGAAGACCGAAAGAATATATCACAACAGATCCTATAATCATTGCAAACACAGAAGTAATAAAATTTCTATCCCAGCCTTTTTCACAAAGGTAACCTACGATCATTGCTGCAAAAACGAATCCGATCAGATATCCACCTGTTGGTCCTGCTAGTCTAGCAATTCCGAAAGTGCCACCAACGAATACAGGCATTCCAATAAATCCCATCAACAGATAAGAAAGTAAACTCAATGATGCTCTTTTTTTACCGATCAATGCACCCGTAAGTAGTACACCTAAAGTCTGACCAGTAAATGGTACAGGATACATAGGTATAACAATTTGGGCCATCAAAGCTATCATTAAACTAGTAGATGCTACTAAAATTATATCTTTTGCAATACTTTTTTCTTTCCAAATTGTATCTGCTAATGTTAAATTAGCCAAATTTGTGTTCATCATTTACTCCATTAATTTTAAAATTGAAATACCTGTTTATTAATAAGCTTTAATGTAACGTGATTATTCTATAAAATAAAAGAATTATTTTACATTTTTTTTATAATAAAATCAGTATATTTTTCTTTAGAAACAAATCAGGAGTAGCTATGATAAAGTTAAAAAAAATACAAGAAGCTCTGAAAAGCATTGCAAGAGTAGCAAAAGTTCTATCAGAGAATGGTTGGGCAGAGGCTAATGCAGGAAATATAAGTTTTAATGTTAGTGATGCGATAGCTGGTGAATTTGATGATTCAAATCCACAAAAGCAAGATGAAGATTATGGGTTCTCTAAGAATACTTCAATTCTACTTACTTCTTCAGGAAGTAGAATGAGAGAGATAGCAGAAGCACCCGAGAAATTTTGTGGAGTCCTTACATTTTTAGTAGGGAAGAAAGGTTACTTAATTTCAAAGTTCGGGCAGGATGAATTTATCCCTACTTCGGAGTATCCAAGCCATATTGGTATTCATAGGTATCTTGTAAACAGTGAAAGATTTGAGAAAGCTGTTATTCATTCTCACCCTGACGAACTTATTGCAACAATGCACAGAGAAGATTTTAATTCAGAGAATAATATAAATTTTGTTTTTAAGAAAATGCATTCCGAATTTAGTATGCTTGTCCCCGATGGAGTAGGTTATATTCCATTCACTGAGCCGGGATCAGAGGAGTTGGCATCGCAAACTCTTCAAAAACTACATGATCATAAGATAGTTTTTTGGAAGGATCATGGATGCATCTCTATAGGTGATAATTTAAACTCAGCTCTAGACAATATCGAGATCGTAAATAAAATTTCGAAGATATTTCTTTTACAAAAATAGGTAACATTTATCATTGACAATTCTGTCTTTGATTTATACTATGTTTACTTATTGATTAAGCACAAGAAAGTTTATGTTGAAATTTTATTTTTGGAGGAGTATCTTGAAGAAATTCATATGTTTAATAATAATAATCTTTACATCAATGGCATTTGGTGCTAACAAATTTGAATATGCAAAAGTAAAAGTATCAGGTCCTCAAGATATAAAGTTCATGGTAAGCAATAACATAGATGTCGATAGAACAAGTTTCTCTGGAAAAGGATTCCCGGAATCTCTTACAGTGTTTGTTGATCAGGAAAGATTTGAGATCATCGAGAAGGAAGGATATGCGATAACATGGGAACCGATGAAACTCCCTAAAGATGCAACTGATTTTAGATACAACGAAGATATCGGTGATTCTATGCTTGTATGGCAGAACAGATATCCTGATATTTGCAAAAGAATTCAGATAGGCACTTCCGTTCAGGGAAGACCTTTGTGGGTTCTGAAAATTACTGATAATATAAATATCGAAGAAGCTGAACTTGAAATGAAATTCGTTTCCACTATGCATGGAGATGAAGTTACAGGTGTAGAAATGGAAATGTATATGATAGAGGATATCTTAAACGGATACCAAGCAAACAATGACACAATGCGCTTCATAGTTGACAATACAGAGCTTTATGTAATGCCTTTAATGAACCCTGATGGGATGGCTTACGGTCCCGGTGGAAGATACAATGCTAATAATATAGATCTAAACAGAGATTTTCCTGAAGGTCTATATTCTGAACCAAATGTGGCAGAGGCTGATGAACCGGAAATTGATGCTTTAATTAATTGGAGTAATGATCATAATTTTGTTTTATCTACAAATTATCACGGTGGTGCTTTAGTAGCCAATTACGGGTATGATATTGATACAGGTATTTCAAATTATTCATACGCACCGGCACCTGATGATGAGCATTTGACATGGTTAGCTTACAATTATTCTTCTAGAAATACTCCTATGTTCAACAGCGCCTCATTTACTGATGGTATTACAAATGGAAGTGAATGGTATCAGGTTACAGGTGGAATGCAGGATTGGAACTACAGATATTATAATGATATTGATATGACTTTGGAAATATCAATGACTAAATGGCCCGCTTTTAGCGAGATGGCTGGATACTGGCAAGATAACCGAGATGCTATGTTCTGGTATCTTTCAGCAGCACATAAAGGAATATATGGGTTAGTAACTGATTTAGATACTGGACTTCCACTTGAAGCAACAATTGAAATAACAGGAATAGATAAGGAATATTATACGGATCCAGATTTGGGTGATTATTACAGAGTTCTAAAAGCCGGCACTTATTCAATGACGGTATCAGCACCCGGATATTTTCCTCAGACTATAAATAACATAGTTGTTACCGATGATACTGGTGTATTCAAAGAAGCTACAGAAGTAAATGTTCAGCTTTTAATAGGTGCGAATCCGGATATTACTTTATCTCAGACAGATACATTAAGAATAAGTTCAGCTCCTGGATCTACAGGATTAAATACATTTAATATTGGAAATATAGATACGGAAGACCTAATTTATAGCCTTTCAATTGCTTACCCGCAAGGAGGAAAAGCAAGTGGTGGACCTGATACTTTCGGTTATACATGGAAAGACAGTGATGAAGGTGATGGACCAGTATATGCTTGGGAAGACATAACCGGAACAGGTACAGCTTTGAACCTTAGTGATGATCAGGAAAGTAGCCCGATCAGTTTAGGATTTTCAGTCAACTTTTATGGAACAGTATATAATTCTATTGTTATAGGTGATAACGGTGCAGCTACTTTTACAGGCACAGATTTGTCTTCTACTAATCCAATGATTCCTTCAGGCTCTTCACCAAATGCAATAATAGCACCATTTTGGGATGATATGGATGCTTCTTCAAACAGCAGTGATAATATCTATTACTACAGTGATGCAGGGAACGGGAAATTTATTATACAGTGGAATCAGATAGTTAACTATAGCGGTTCTAGCAAGAACACATTTGAAATAATATTATATCAGGATGGAAGGATAGTTTTTCAATATAACAGTATGAATGGAATACTTGATGCTTGTACTGTAGGTATTGAGAGCAATACAGGATTAGACGGTCTATCTCTAGCTTATAATTCGAGCTATGTTAAGAATAACCTTGCTATAGAATTTAATCCAAATTTTCTTCCTCAATGGCTTAGCCTTGATACAGTTTCAGGTACGATCATTCAATCAGGTAGTGATATGGTTACAGCAACAGCAGATGCAACAGATCTAAGCTACGGCTCGTACTATGCTGATATTATTATATCAAGTAATGACCCGGATGAAAGCATATTAATGCTGCCAGTTAAATTCATGGTAACGGATTTATTGTCATCACCGGTCAATGTTATTCCTAATGCTGCAACAAGCTCATGTTCATTGTCCTGGGATGTAGTTTCCGGAGCAACGGTCTATAAAGTATACAGATCAACGGATCCTTATGCAGGATTTGTTGAGATTGGAACTTCTGGAATAAATTCATATATAGACAATGATGTGTTGACAGGAAATAAATATTTCTATTATGTTACTGCGGATAATTCGAAGTAATCGATAGATACATATGTGAAAAAAAAGGATCGGTAAATTACTGATCCTTTTTCTTTAGAAGCGATATTAAGTTAAATCAGTATACTATTCCTGTTTCAACTGCGAGAAAATTTTATTATATTATCGCAAAGAACTAAAATAACGGGAAACAGATTTGTTTAATAAATTTAATTCACAAAGAGTAATTTTAACGCTGGTTGTTTTTTTTACCAGTGTTTCTTTTTTAGTATATGAAGTTACCTGGGATAGAATATTAGGATTATATCTTGGTACAACCGTTCATGCTTCAACAATAGTAATTTCTGCTTTTATGGCAGGTTTAGGTCTTGGATCGTTATACTTGGGTAAAAAAGCTGACAAGTCAAAAGATCCAGTAAGATTCCTTGTTTATCTGCTTGCGACTATTGGACTAGTAAATCTATTGGTATATCTTTTATTACAATTGATTCCAACAATATATAAATACAATGCTATTAACGATGTCTTAGGTGATAGCATTGAAATATTTGTATATGCTTTTGCACTAAGTGTTGTATTTTCCTCAGCATTTTTTATAGGTGGTATTATGCCTATAGTCAGCAGGATATACTTATCCCTAGGAAATAACATATCAAGCTCCATTGGAAATACTTTTGCAGCAGATACTTTCGGGTCTTCGATTGGTGGATTGCTTGCAGGATTCGTTTTACTCAGGTATCCTGGAATGAAAGGTACAGTATTCTTAGTTTCAACAGTCAATATACTTTTGGCGATCTTAACAAACATTCTTATCAAGAAAAATAAATATAGTTCTAAAAAATTAGAAGAATCACTTGATGACAAGAAAATCAAAATCAAAACAGTTGGTAGAGAACTTCCTAAATTATCTCTTGTCGTAGCCTTTGTATCTGGACTGACTGGATTAATAGCTCAGGTAGTTTGGTTAAGAATATTTAAGATCTATCTGACAAACACAAGTTACACATTCTCATTGATAGTTTCTGTGATTATCTTCGGATATTTTATTGGCAGTCTGCTTTTTAAGAAGATTACTACAGATGAATCAGATATATTAAAAAATCTGTTACTCGGATTATTCTCAGCCGGTATAGTAGTTGCGTTGGGTGTTCTAGTCTTTGTAAATGCACCTCAGTGGATAATAATTCCGCTTCATGAAACTCTGACAACTCCTGCATCAAGAATATTATTACCACCCGTAATACTATCCTTATTAACCGTTCTACCTCAAGCAGTCATTGCAGGATTTATTTTCACAACTGCCGCAAGGTTATACAGTGATAACAGTAAAAATGTATCGATTAGTTTCAGTAGAGTATATTTTATAAATACCATTGGTGGATTTATAGGTCCTTTTATAGCTGCATTTTTACTTATTCCGTACGTTGGAGTGGTTAGATCGTTACTTATTGTAGCTTTTATAAACGTATTGGTAAGTATAATTTTAATTTTCAAAATGAAAGTTAATATTCCAAACTCTATATTTATTATTCAGGTAATTTTGATGCTGATTGTTGGAGGTTTTATTTTTGCTCCAAGGATAAAAGTGATGCCACCTTCCTTTTCAATGAATGAGAGAGAAATATTATTTTATGAAGAAGCCGTTGAAGCTACTTTAGTTGTTGGTAAAGATAAAATATCAGGTGTAAATTATACTTACTTTAATAATAATTCTGTGATAGGAAGTTCTTACGATGCTATTAAAGCCGTGAAACTTCTTGGACATATTCCTTTTCTGACAGATCATAATCCTAAGAAAGTATTAATCGTAGGATTCGGCATTGGAGTGACAACTTCTACTGTTCTTTCGCACAAAGAAGTAGAATCAGTATTATGCGTTGAACTTGCGGAAGAATTAAAGAATGCTGCAAAGTTTTACAAAAAACTGAATAATAATGTAGTTGAAGATCCTAGACTGCAAATCATTGGGAATGATGGTAGGCATTATCTTCAATCTTCAACGGAGAAGTTTGATCTTATTTCAAGCGACCCAACTCATCCAGTCTTAGGATCAGGAAGTTTATACAGTCAAGAGTATTTTCAGTTATGTTATGATCATCTGAATGATAATGGAATGGTGACTCAATACTTACCAATGCATAAGCTACTTAAGAAAGATTATGCAGGAATATTGAAGACCTTTAAATCTGTTTTTCCAAATACTACTTTATGGTTAGGGCATACACATACGCTGTTAGTAGGTACTAAAAAACCAATGAAAGTAGATTTTGCTAAATTCAAAGAAAATGCTGCAAAAATTAAAGATGAATATCTATATTCAAACCCATACAGTTTGGCTTCATTTCTGATATACGATAGTAATTCTTTAGCAAAGTTGGTTGAAAATGCTATTGTATGCCATGATGACAGGTCTTATCTCGATTTCTTCGAGATGGATAGTTTCTTACCTATGAACTGGACTTATAATGCAGTAAGTATTCTAAAGAATATTAAGGATACTGATGTTTTTTACAATGTTGATGATACTGAGTTGTTAAATAGATTCAGAGTCTCTACTAAGATCGTTTTAGAAGGTCTTATACAGTCAATGAGTGGAAACTCTAAGGGATATGTTCAGAAGTTGTATGAAGCTCAGAGGGTCAATCCTGAAAATCAGGAGATTTCTTTTTTGATAAAACTTGAAGCAATGAAGAAATAAGAATAGGTGGATTGTTTATGAAAATAATTAGAATCTTGTTATTAATAATTTTATTATTATGTTCAAAATCTCTAATGGGTGAAAATAATGAAAGATCATTAGTTCAATTAGCGAATCAAATTATTGATTCAATAAAAGAAGATGATGTGGAAAAGTTTATTGATTGCTGGGAACTACCTGACCATTTTAAATTATATCTTAAAAATCATACGAGTGTGGAATATTACCAGAAAAGAGAAAAAAAATTAACAGAGTATTATTATGCTGTATATGATTCTTTAAAACCATATTTTTTTAATTTACAAGAAGAATTAGTAAAATCGGGTTTTGATAAAAATGACATTGAGTACTCATCAATGCAATGCCAAGTTAGTCATTCAGATGATGTTGGTACTAAAATAGGAGGTATGACTATTCGTTATAAATTTTCTAGTCATAAGAAATCATATCAAATTAGCTTAGATGATGGTTTCTTATTTGAAAAAAAACGATGGTCATTTACTGATTATCCTAAAAGTTATAATTTCAATTATAAAATTAAATAAAAGTCTTATTACTTTTGCATGACCAAAAGTAATCAAAAGTCTAGTCTGCCATTAAAACTCCTGGCAGACGGTATATTTTTCTCAATGGGACTCTCACTTCGTTCAAGTACCGATCGAAAAACATATGTAAGAGGGGCGCAAAGCTGTTTTGGCTTTTGCAATGTGTGAATTATCGATAACACACTGCTAAGGATCTTCACGAATTATTCTCTCTATCCAAATTGGCAGTTCAACAGGATGGAGAATCCTGCTTCACTGCTATAAACAAGTGATTGTTAAGAGGTAAGAATTTGAACTGCCTTGATTTTTGTAACTTTTTATCAAGAAAAAGTTAAGGAAAATAATATTTTGCAGAAAATAAAAAAACCGACTTTTAAGTCGGTTTTTAAAATTAAGGCATGTCTAAAATTATAATTTAGTAACGCTTGTTGCCTGTAATCCTTTTGGTCCTTCTTCAATTTCGAATTGAACTTTGTCACCTTCGTCTAATGATTTGTAACCTTCACCTTCGATACCATTATGGTGTACAAATACGTCTTCGCCTTCTTCTCTTTCGATGAAGCCAAATCCTTTAGCGCTGTTGAACCATTTAACTGTTCCTTGTTCCATGGAAACAATCCTCTTCTATTTTTACCAGTT
>JAQIDB010000078.1 GCA_027858225.1 Candidatus Delongbacteria bacterium | reverse complement strand
CAGAGAATTGCTATCGACGGTTATCAGCAAGAAGAATACCTTGAGAATAAATGGAGTCTTAAACCGATCAAAGAGACTGTGAACGATAAGGGTGAACCTATGCTGTTCTCGATGAAGATCAAAGATAAAGATATATGGATTAAGATCTGGGAGATCGATGTTGGGAAGATAAAACTGTATCTGCTTGATACAAATATTCAGCAGAATGATCCTTCAGCTAGATGTATCACAGATCATCTATATATATCTGATAAGAACCTGAGGATACAACAGGAGATAATCCTCGGTCAGGGTGGCTTAAAAGCCCTTGATGTTCTTAACATCAAACCAACCGTATTCCATTTGAATGAAGGCCATTCAGCATTTCTTATAGTTGAAAGGATAAAGCAGCTTGTTCTTATAGATAAAATGTCTTTCGAAAAAGCAAAACAGCTTGTTATACAGACCACTGTTTTTACAACTCATACACCTGTAATTGAGGGTAATGAACATTTTGACGATAACATTATCATTGAGTACCTAAAATATGATATTGAAGCAATAAATATGCCGATGGAGAGATTTTTAAAATGCGGAAAAGTGGATGGGTCAAGAATATTCTGGCTGCCGGTCTTTGCTATTAAATATTCAAGGTTCAGGAACGGTGTATCAAAGATTCATGCAGAAGTTTCAAGAAATATGTGGAAAGGTATTTTCCCGTACATGCAGGATAACGAGATCCCGATCACCCATGTGACGAATGGTGTTCATCTTCAAACCTGGCTCAGTCTTGAGATAACTTATCTCTTTGACAGATACATCGGACCGGATTATATGCACAGAGCGAGTGATTCCGATCTATGGGACGGGGTTGCTTCCATTCCTGACAATGAGATATGGGAAGCTCATAAGAGAAGAAAGGAACAGCTGATAACATTTTTGAGAAAAAAGATAGTTGACAGCCTTCAAAAAAAAGGAGCTCCGGCAAAGAGCATTAAAAGAGCATCGAATTTACTGAATCCTCAGTTCCTGACTATCGGATTTGCAAGAAGATTCGCAACATATAAAAGAGCAGATCTGTTATTTCAGGATCCCGAAAGATTGAAAGCGATCTTAACGAATCCTGCAAAACCTGTTCAGATCATATTTGCTGGAAAAGCTCATCCTGCCGATATTGCGGGTAAGACTATCATAAAAGGAATTCTCAATATGACAGCAAAATACGGACTTGAAGATCATATCGTTTTTATTGAGGATTATGATATGGATATCGCAAGACACATGGTGCAGGGTGTGGATGTCTGGCTGAACAACCCGATAAAACCAATGGAAGCAAGTGGAACTTCCGGCATAAAAGCGGGAATCAACGGAGTTATAAATCTGAGTGTTCTTGACGGCTGGTGGGCAGAAGCTTATAACGGAGAGAACGGTTGGGCAATAAATGCGGGTGAATTTTACAAAGATATTGATCTCAAGAACCAGGCTGAAGCACAACAGATATATGATTTGATAGAGGATGAAATAACCGAAAAATATTATGATCATGTTGATAGCTATTATTCAAAAGAATGGGTAGTGAGAATGAAAAATTCCATCTATTCTGTCGGAAAAGATTTTAATATGCATCGTATGTTTAAGGAATATTACAATAAATTTTATGATAAGATATTTAATGATATTCAGGTGTTAAAAAAGAATAATTACAAGACATTTGATGATATTCTTAAATTGCGGGATAATTATGAATCAAAATGGAAAGATCTTTATTTTAAAGATGTTTTCACAAATATTGATTCTCACAGTATTAGCTCGGAAGAAACTATTTCTGTTGAAGCTTATATCTATCTTGGCAGTGTTGAAAATAAAGAAGTTAAAGCAGAACTTTTCTACAAACCGGGAAATGATGCACCTGAGATAATAGGGATGAAATTTATTGAGAAATATGCTGATAATATTGCAAAATTCACCTGCGAATTCATTTTGTCAGGATCGGGTGAACAGGGATTTAATATCCGCTTAAGACCTGATTCGGATATCCTTTTCGGTATGTATCCTGAATATGTGAAGTGGTATATTAAATAACGCTAAAACTCCCAATCAAAATGTGGTTTCGGTAAGTTTATTGCTTGAGCTATTTTTGCAGATTAATCTTACTCCCGGTCTTATTTAATCGGATAATAGCTATGATCATAATAATAGCGCTGATCCATTGAACAGGGGAAATCATTTTACCGTTAACAAAATAATCGAAAATAATTGCCGAAATTGGAAAACACAATTCACAGATAGTTGCAACCATTGCTTTAACATTATTTAATCCATAGTTATAAAGTAAAATCGCGCCGCTACCTGAAGTTAGTGCTATGATCGAAAATATTAGCCAGTTCATATTTGTTATATCAGGTACCATAGCCAATTTGCCGTTAATCAGTACAATAATTAACATAATGATACTTGTAAATCCGTATCGATAAAAAGCTGTTGTTTTAAAATCAAATTTCTTAAGTAATTTTTTACTGAAGACTGTGGAACTTCCAAAAGAAATAGCAGCTAAGATAGAGTATAATGCGGCCAAAATTGTATTAGAATCAGTATCGAAATTAGGAAGATGGGTACCAAATGTTAAAAAGTATCCTCCTGTTATTGCAACGATCCCCCAAAATACAAATTTTGCATGGAGTTTTTCCTTTAATAATATTGAAGCCAAAGCAATAGCAAAAACCGGTTGAAGTTTTTGCAGTAGAATGACAACTGTTAAATGTTGAAAATTTACTAAAAATAGTGCTTTAACTATTGCAAGAGTACCTAAAGCTCCTCCAAATAAAGAGAGCAAGAGAAAATACAGAATATCATATCTCGTAAACTTTTTTATAGTTTTGTATTCTTTGAATAGAAAAATATTGAAAAGTAAAAATGGAATAGCATGAAGCATAAAAACTACCAGCTGAGTATCCAAATTATAAAGCCTTGGAGTTAGAACAATTCCATCAAGTCCCCAAAGTGTTGCAGCAATGCAAATTAATAAAGCTCCAAAAGCCTGTTTGTTTTTTAACTCCATCTTCTTTTATATCCTCAATAACTATATATTTATCTTTGCGATCTTATTATGTATTTCATTATCAGCCATAACATACTTTCTCATTCCATAATCGTCAGCACCATACTTCTGTGCAAGATCAGGATCGTATTTATCAGTAGTCATAGTAGTTGCCTATTATTTTTTATTTATAATAATGTATGAAAAATACTTATAGTATTCAAACTTAATTAATTGCGAATATAATTATATTTATTATTGTATTTAGCTGAACGGGATAGTGAATTTAAATGTACTACCTTTACCAAGTTCACTTTCGACCCAGATTTTTCCTTTATGGGCATCGATAAAATCTTTACATAATATCAAACCTAAACCTGATCCTTTTTCGTGATTTGTTCCCAACGATACTGTGCTTTTTTCAAGTTTGAATATATTTTCGATTATTACATCAGATATTCCAATACCAGAATCAGTTATAGAGATAATGACATTACGATCGGCACTTTTCTCTTCCGCTTTAATTAAAACAAAACCATTATTTAGAGTGAACTTAATTGCATTTGAGATTAAGTTTCTAAAAATAGTGCTTAACATATTCTTATCTGCCAAAATTGTCAAATTATTTGGAATTTCAATATTGATCGAAATATGCTTATGAATAGCTTGTTTATCCAGTAAGTGATTTATGTCAACCACAAACTCAAACAGGTTGAACTTTTTAGGTTCAAAAGGTAACTCTCCTCTTTGAGAGTTTGCCCATTTCAATAGGTTCTCGAGTAGGCTATAGGTTTGTTTCGCAGTTGTATTAATTAAGTTGATCTTGTTTTTTATATCTTCACGATCATATATTTCAAAGTTATGTTCCAATAAATGACCAAAACCAATCAGTGACGTAAATGGATTTCTCAGATCATGAGCAATTATAGATAGAAATTTATCTTTTGTTGAATTTGAAACTGATAGTTCTTCGTTGATAAACTGTAGTTCTTTAGTTCTTTCATCAACAGCAATTTTCAATTTTTCAGTTTGTTCTTTTTCAAGTTCCAAGTTCTTTTTAATTAATTTTTGTTGTTCATTTTTTATCAATGAATATTTATCAGCCAGAGCAAAGGATATAAATAATACCTGAAGGACAGCACCGATCTCCATTGAATTTGTAAAGATAAAATTTCCAGGTACTAGGCCTGCATTTTTAAAATACATGAATATCACACCGATAATGTAAAAAGCCCAGGCAAGAACAAAATACCGTGCGTATTTATTACCCTTTTTCCAGAGATATATACCTGATGCCAACATATGGATAGCCGTGATCACAGCACAAACAGGTAAGAATATAACAAGATAACTATATGGTATGAAAAAGAATGCTGGAATACTGATTAAACCGATGTAAATGAAAGCTCTAGAGAAATAGAACATATATTTAATATTTACTTTAAGATTGAGAAACTGAATAAAGAAGATGTTGGAAAATATTAGTGTTAGTGTCATAGAGAATAAG
Organism: Candidatus Delongbacteria bacterium; assembly: GCA_027858225.1. Classification (GTDB taxonomy): domain Bacteria; phylum UBA4055; class UBA4055; order UBA4055; family UBA4055; genus WTAK01. Next base: position 5,197 of record JAQIDB010000078.1, on the reverse strand, counting down.
ACAATTATGTTGGTATAGTTTACCAGGCTTTCAAAAATATATGTTACATGAAAACCACGTAAAGACAATTGCAGGAATAACATTGATGAAATTGTCAAAAAATAATAAAGATAATTTTTATCTCTCAAGGAGAAATATATGAAAAGATTATAAATTGCCATTATGAACATCAATCCAAAAAAAGCTCCCACAAGAAGTTCAATATTTGAGTTTGAAATTTGTTTGTCAATAGAGATAATGTTAATTGGTACCTGGAAAGATCCTTCTGTTCCAACTTTGATGTAATAAGTGAAGAGGTCATTATCCTCATGATCCAATTTGTAAATAAAATTTCTATGCTTAACGAGTCTTTGTGAATAAGGAACATTATCTCCGATTCTATAAACATTCCAGATACTATCAGCTCTATTGAAAGAGTAAATCTCTACATTATCCAATGGAGGATAGGTTATTTCAATCAACCAGTTCTTTTTTTGAGGTATTTTGTCAATTAAATCGAACTTGAACCAATATTTTGAATCAGTATATCCAAAATTTATATTTTTTTTATTCGATAAATGAAATTTCTTTTGAAACTCTGGAGTGATTACATCATCTATTGTAAGTTTATCATCAGGGTCTTCAAGTACGTAGAGCATTGAACCAATATTTTTTTCATCTAATCCATTATCAAGTATAATCACTCTATTCGGTTCAGTTGAAATAAGAACTTTAACGGATAATAAAAGTGCTAAAAATATTATTATTCTGATTTTTTTCATCAATAAAGCCTTTGTAGAAGCGATAGTACCGTTAATTTATGTAATTGAAATTTAACTTACGATAAAGTAGTGCTCTAAAATCAATATACTCCCCAGCCATAAATTAAATAATAATATTTATCAAAACAAGGAGAAAAAAATATAAAAATAGGCTGAAAAATTAGTAATTATTTACGACATAGACTAACATTTTCTCAAGCTTCCTGTTGACAATTCCTCTTGAAAAATTGTAATAATTATTTAAAATAGAAAAGGCAATTCGAGTACCTTTTTTAGTGATCAAGTATCCAGTAAAATCATTTACACCACTCATACTACCTGATTTTGCGAAGAGTACATTATTCAAGTCAGGATGAACAAATTTAAACTCTAGGGTTCCATCTTTTCCCGGGTTAGGGAATGATGATAAATAAGTAACAAAGTTTCTGTCTTTTTTCATTAGTTTTAGAACTTTAATGAATTTTTCTGCAGAGAAGAAATTTCTTCTGGATAACCCACTGCCGTCCATGACCTCAAAGTTGTTGATCCCGAATAATCTGCTGTATAATTCTGAGTTAAGCTTAAGTATATTACCATAGGACAGATCGATGTTTCTCAGTGAATCAGAAACTAGATTGTCAGCAGAAAAGATCTTTGCAGTTTCTCTAAAAAGCTGTTCTGCATAAAAGTTATTGCTTTCGATATTGCATTTATGAGCTATAGATAAAAGACTGTCACTGTAAATTGTGCACAAAGGAGCAATTGAAATAGTTGAATCCTGAATTTCTTCATGCATAACAGAAATATCATTTTTCTTTAAATATCTCTCTAAGGCATTTATGAAATTTTTCTCAGGGTCCTGAACAGTAATATATCCCTGAACTCTTTTTTCAAAGTTTGATCTAACGATAACAGAATCTGTTCCTAAAATTCTTGTAAAATTTGATCTTTCCATATCAGGAATAGTATCTAGTTTAAATTTGAACGGATAATCAGGAAGAGCATTTATTTTACCATCTTTAATGATAATTTTGATTAAATTCTCATTAAATGCAATTGGGGATATAATTGCAGAATAATAGTGCGGAAGGTCATCAACATCCCAGCCTTTTCCGAACATATTATCGTGTTTTACAGGATTATAAACTTTAATGTTTCCTCTGATATAATCAATTCCAAGATTCTTTTTCAATGAATCAGCTATAACTTGAAATTCTGTAAGTGTAGAATCTCTAAAATAATCTTGACCAATGGTTGGATCACCACTACCGTAAACGATAATATCACCGTCAAGCAGATTTAGTTTCTTGTTTATCTTTCCAGTATAAAAAAAATCAGTTCTGAACTGATAAAAAGGTCCAAGAACTTTAAGAGCAGCAGCAGTTGTAACGATCTTTAGATTTGATGCCGGTAAGAGATTCTTGTTCTGATTGTATTCAAATAAGGAAATATTATTATCAAGATCGTAGAACATTACAGACCACATTCCACTGCGGGTGTCACTCAGAACGTTAAACTCCATCGGTAGTTCTGAAGCATCAATATCTTTGTATTGAATTGTAGATAATTTTTCTTTTATTTCATCTTTTATTATTGTCTTAGAGCATGAGAGTAAAAATGTTGCAATAGCTATAAGAATAATTGTTCTTTTTATCATTTTTTTGTTCTTCTATTTTTAATGAAATAATTTATAGAATAATCTTTCAAAGAAACCGACTTTAACTTTGTCAGGTTTTTTAAAAGTTGAGTCTGGATTAACCACATAAAAGATCTGGTAAAATACAACAGGTTTTAGTTCTCTAAATTTAATAGGTTCTTTTATATTTTCTTGCTCATGTTCAACTTGAAGTTCTTCCATCTCCATTTCTAAAGGATATAAGTTGAAATTCACAACAGTTAAAGAGTCATTGTAGGCTTTTACTCCGACAGCTGTAATAGGATGATACCCGATGTAAGCACATTTTACCTCATAAGTACCATTTTTAACTCCGGTTATTAAATAATATCCCTTATCATCAGAAGCAGAGCCCAGAGTTGTTCCCTCGATAGTAATATTAGCTTCACTTAAAGGCTCCCCATTATTATTTTTTATATCACCTTTGATCAAACCTGAGAATAGTATTGAGGTTAGTGTTAGTAAAATTATTATTGTATTCTTCATGTTTTATCCTTTTTTTATAATCCTTCTAAATATGTTTTAATGTATTTAACTTCATTCCATTCTTTATTGATCCAGTTATAATTATTTCCAGTAGGATATAGCATATCTTTATTCATAAAGTAGTCTGATTTTGAAGGTAATAAACCATTAGTTTTTAATTTTGCGGCAATTGATAGTTCGTTAGCATCATTGTAAAGTCCGAATGCAATTAGGAACACAAGTTTATCATCATACTTCAATTCTTCCTGACCTGATGATGCGGAAGCATTGTAAATATTTGCTAGTATTATGCTAAATGATATATCATTATATTTCTTCATTCCTCCAAATACCTTATTTCTGGCAGACCTGAATTTTTTCAGTTCAATGCACAATTTAGCATAAGTATTATAGTCGTGAAATGGGTAATCCAGTTTATCAAGCTCTAATATTTTACCAGCATATTCCAAAGCACTGATGAAATTCTTATCATTTGTAAAGGCTTCAACCAACAATTGCTTTACTTTTATATCGTTCGGATGTTTCTTTTCGATCTCGGTTAAATATATAATTGCTGTATTTATTTTATCAGGATGTGAGTCGATATAGTATTTTGCCAATATTCTTTTAATTTCTATATCTTCTGAACCATTCTTAATTATAGATTCCAGAATGTTAATAATAAGCTTAGATTGTTCATTAGTTAATTTTACTTTCGACAGGGAAATTACTTTATTGATAGTTGCGTCATCAGATTTCTTTTTAAAATAATTTTGATAATATTTCAAGATGTTGTTCATGTTGTTTTCGAAATTATTATCCCTGAAAAGGTAATCTCCTGCATTTTTCCAATGTTCGGGCTCATCAGGATTCTCTACAGCCAATTTTCTACTAAGTTCTGCAGCTTTTGAAAAATCCAAATTCTTAAAATGTTTATATTCAACATTTTTTTGTGCAATTTCATTACTTGGATCTAATTGATTTAATCTTGTATAAGCAATAGTGGCAGAATCTTCTAATCCGAGTTCTTTGTAACAACGAGCTTGTTTATCCAGGATTGAAAAAGGTACAACTTTAAAATCAGGATCAAGTTTTAAAACTTTCTCAAAGTAATTCATAGCACTTCTATACTTTTTCTGCTTGTATTTTGTGACAGCAAAGCTTGTATTTTTCTTTATCTCATAGGTATCATCCTGGGAAAATATCATTCCGGATAGAACTAAGATCAATATGGTATTAATTATCTTCATATTAAGATTTATACTTTGTATAATTACTTTAAGGTCAATATAATAAAATATAGTTGATCTGTTAAGAAAAAATATATAAAACCAAGTAAATTATTTTTTCTTCTTTACTACCAGTTCGAAATCTATTGTTAACATCTCTCGATCTATATTACTGACTATGATCTCAACCTCTTTTCCAACATGAAGTTCAATTCCTGTTCTTTTACCTTTGAACATATTCTTATCTTCAACAAAAATGAAATTATCAGAATGTTCATTCCTTGCTCTGATAAGGCCTTCAATTGGAATATCTTTTAGTCTAACGTAAGTTCCAAAAGGTACTACACTAACAATGATACCTGTGTATTTGTTCCCAATTTTATCCATCATGTATTCAATTATCTTAGTATCTCTTGCTTCGTATTCAGCCTTTACAGCACTGATCTCTCGAATAGTCGATTGTAGGCATTTACCTTCAACGATCTCTTTATTATCGAATGCTTTATTGATTGAAAGTTTCTTGAGATGTTTTTTGATTAATCTGTGAACCATCAGGTCAGGATATCTTCTAATTGGAGAAGTGAAATGAGTGTATAGTTTAAAAGCAAGACCGTAGTGACCTATGTTATCTGTAGAATATTTAGCTTTCATCATGGCTCTCAAAAAGCTCCTAGAAATAATATCTCCATTAGGAGCTTTTTTTACTTCTGCTAGGGTCTTTTGGATGAATTTGTGATCGGTTAGGTCTTCGACTCGTTTTATTTTTAATCCGTTATTTTCAAGATCATCAAAGAAATGTAATATTTTATCCTGTGATGGCTTTTCGTGAATGCGGTAAACAGCAGGTAATTTTTCGGATCTTTTATCTAAGAAAGTTGCAGAACAAATATTAGCTACAAGCATAAATTCTTCGACCAACTTATTTGATTCGAAGAGTTCATATTTATGAATATCGATAGTATTACCTTTTTCATCAATAACTACCTTTATCTCAGGTAGATCGAATTCGAGACTTCCTTCATAATTTCTCTTTTCTTTTAAGATACGTTTAAGTTCGTATGACCATTTAACAAGGTCAACGAAATCGG
>JAQIDB010000066.1 GCA_027858225.1 Candidatus Delongbacteria bacterium | reverse complement strand
GAATTATAAATCCAAAAAAGAGCCCAGATCACTGCTGAACTTAAAGCTAAAGTTGCTCCGAAGGGATTGGAAAAACGAAAACTCGTCACATCTCCCCTTGTTGAAATAACATAAACTCCAAAGAAACTGACTAGGATCGCAATAATACTTTTCCAAGAGATCTTTTGCTTCAAGATCGGTATAGAAAGTAATACAAGCATAATTGACCAAGTAAAATTTAATGGCTGAGCCTCTTGTGCAGGTAGTAAGTCATATGCTTTGAATAATATTAAGTAATAAACAAATGGATTTAATGCACCTAGAAATGCTGAAAACAGATAATCTTTGACTGTAAGATCTTTGAGTAAATGTAGCTTCTTCTGAGAAAAAAGTATCGAAACAAATAATATAAAAAGTGAAGATACAGATGCTAAAAACAGCATTTGAATATGATCATGATGTAATTCTGTTAAAGTCAGCTTAAAAGCGACTGCAACAGTTGACCAGAAGAACACTGCTATCAAAGCGAATATATATGCCTTCTTTTGATCTTTCAAGCTTACTCCGTTACTTCAAGGGGCTAAAGCCACCTTGTTCAAAAAAACGCTTTGGGAACAAGGGGTTTCAACCCCTTGCCATTTCCCTTAATTTTCTATCTCTTCCAGTTTTTCCTGAATTTCTTCCCATTCCATCATTTTGTAAGCAAGATTCGTTTCGATCTGCCCGATCTCTCTACTTAAGTCTACAGTTTTGCTCATGTCTGAGAATTCTTGGGTTGAAAGCATATTTTCAATCTGATCTTTTCTCATCTCAAGTTCTTCAATTTCTTTCTCAACTTTCAACAATTTATCTTTAAAGACTTTAGTTTCCTTATATTGAGCATTTCGCTTTGCAGCTTCTATTTTTTTTTGTTCTTTCGATTTAAATGATGGTTTTACTTCTTCTACTTTTACTTCATTTAATTTTTCAAGCTCGTCAAGTGCTTTTCGTTTTTCGATGTAGTAGCTGTAGTTTCCTTCAAATATATCCATAGCTCCATCTTTAATCTCGAACACTCTGCCGACCAATTTATCTAAGAAATATCTATCGTGAGAAACGATTACGATCGTACCTTCATATTTTAGAAGTGCTTGCTGGAATATATCTTTTGTAATATTATCTAAGTGGTTTGTAGGTTCATCGAGAACTAATAAATTACTCTTTTGCAGTAATATTTTCAGCAGAGCCAATCTTGATTTCTCACCACCGGAAAGAACTGAAACTTTTTTAAAAATATCATTCCCTGAAAATAAGAATGTCCCAAGAAGAGTTCTCAACCTTGTTTCAAGCTCACCAGAACCACACCCCACGATCTCTTCCCAGATCGTTTTTTCCCCACAAAGATTTTCACTATTCTCCTGAGAAAAATATGCTGGTTCAACATTCAATCCATGAATCATTTCACCTGAAGTGGGTGTTTCTACCTTACTAAGCAACCTGAACAGAGTAGATTTACCTGCACCATTGTAACCAACAACTGCTAATCTTTCACCTCTGTAAACTGTGAAATTCACATTTGAAAAAACCTCATTTGTACCGTATGATCTTGATATATCTTTTACTTTTATAACTTCATTACCACTTTTTGTAGCCTGAGGAAATGTTATCTTGATCTTTCTGTTATCTCTGTCCATTTCTATAACATCGAATTTTTCGAGCATCTTAATTCTACTCTGAACTTGAGGAGCCTTTGAAGCTTTAGATCTAAATCTTTCTATGAAGTCTTTTATTCTCTTAATCTCATTCTGCTGAGCATCATATTCTTTTTTCAGGGCTTCTTTTCTTCTCAGTTTTTCAGTTTCATAAGAAGAATAATTCCCGGTATATGTAAATAATTTACCTTTATCGAACTCAATGATTGTTTTCACTGTTTTATCTAGAAATCTTCTATCGTGAGAAATCGTTAAGATAGTGCCATGATAATCTTTCAAATAACTTTCAAGCCATTCCATACTTTCAGCATCTAAGTGGTTCGTAGGCTCATCGAGAAGCATAATATCTGGGCTTTTCAATAGGACTGATGCAAGATTGATTCTTACTTTCCAACCACCTGAAAATTCAGTACATTTTTTTTCAAAATCACTTTGCTTGAATCCAAGTCCTTTCAACACTCTCTTTATCTTAGAATCGAATGAATATCCTTCTAAAATATCGAATTTTAATGTTTCATCTTCGTACTCTTTTAAGACTCTTTTGTATTCGATCGATTCATGATCCATATCAGCGAATCTAATCTCAAGTTCTTTCATCTTTGTTTCGATCACGGTCACACCTGTAACATCTAAAAGGAAATCTATAATGTTAACATCCGGAAGATCGACAGATTCCTGAGATAGGTAAGCTATCTTGAATTTTGGATTTATTTCTATATTGCCTTTATCCAGATAAACGTCATCCTGAATTGCTCTTAAAAATGTTGTTTTGCCTGAACCATTAATCCCGACAATACCGATCCTGCTCTTTTCCTTGATGAAAATATTCACATCTTTAAAGATGATCTTATCAGCGAAACTTAGACTTATTTTAGAAACGTTTATCATTTAAAACTCCGACTTAAAGTGAAATTTCACATCCGGAAATTTCTCCTGAGCTCTCTGCAGACTCCAGGCGGTTTCAGCTAAGAAAATATCATTCCCATTCTTATCCTCAGCAATGAAAAACCCATTTTTCTGCTTAAATTCTTTCATCTTCTTATCATCATCACAAGTGATCCAACAAGCTCTATACAACGACAAAGGCTCAAATCTACTCAAGGCAGAATACTCATGTTTTAATCTATATTTAATAACCTCAAACTGAAGATTCCCAACGGTACCAATTATCTTCTTATTATTTGCAGTTCTAATAAACAATTGAGCTACACCTTCATCCATTAACTGAAGAATACCTTTATTAAGCTGCTTCGATTTTAATGGGTCAGCATTTTCAATATACTGGAATTTCTCAGGTGCAAAATTTGGAATTCCTACAAAATTCATTTTTTCACCTTCTGTAAAAGTGTCACCGATTTTAAAATTACCAGTATCAGGAATACCTACGATATCACCAGGAAAAGCTTCTTCGACAATCTCTTTCTTTGATGCCATAAATGAAGTTGGATTATTAAATTTAAAATTCCTGTTAAGCTTTGTATGGTAATAATTTTTATTTCTTTCAAATACTCCTGAGACAACTTTTACAAAAGCTATCCTAGATCTGTGATTTGGATCAATATTTGCGTGAATTTTGAAAATAAAACCAGAAAACTTTTCATCTTCAGGTTTCATTATTTTTAAATCCGTTTCTACAGGTTGAGGGTGCGGAGCGATCTCAGTGAAACAATTTAATAAATCTCTCACTCCAAAATTATTCAATGCACTTCCAAAAAATACAGGACAAATATCTCCGTTGAGATAATCCTCTTTCTCAAATTCATCATAAACTCCGGAGACCAATTCATACTCTTCACGGAATTTATCAGCTGCTTCTCCTAATTTATCATCGAAAATTTTATCATCAGTACTTTCAACTGTAATTGAGGCACCTTCATCATTCAAAACTTGAGAATTCTTGGCGAATATATCAAGCTTACTTTCGTATTTATTATAAACACCCTTAAAATCTATTCCCATACCAATTGGCCAGCTTAAAGGTGTTACTTTACAATTTAATTTCAATTCTATTTCATCTAGAAGTTCAAAAGCGTCTAATCCAGGTCTATCAAGCTTATTGATGAAGAACATCATCGGAATTTTTCTCATTTTACAAACTTCAACAAGTTTCTCAGTCTGCTGCTCAACTCCTTTTGCAACATCGATAACGACAATTACACTATCAGCTGCTGTCAAAGTTCTGAATGTATCTTCTGCAAAGTCTTTATGACCAGGAGTATCTAGAATATTCACTTTGTACTCACCGTACTCGAATCCCATAACGGAAGTAGCAACAGAAATACCTCTCTGTCTTTCAATTTCCATAAAATCTGAAGTAGCAGTTTTCTTGATCTTATTTGATTTTACAGCCCCCGCAACTCTGATCGCTCCACCGAATAATAACAATTTTTCTGTTAAAGTTGTCTTACCCGCATCAGGGTGACTTATAATTGCAAAAGTTCTTCTTCTATGTATTTCTTGAATTCTATCCATTTAATAACCTTATTTTTTAAGCTTGTAACAGGTGCAAAAATACGTGTATTTAATGATTTTGTCAATATTTATGGTGGAATGTGAACCGTAGGGGCTGGTCTTGTACCTGCCCGTTTTTGAAAAAGGGCAACCACAAGGGATTGCCCCTACATTCTCAATTCTTTTAAAACTCGTCGTTTCTCTTTATAACTCCGAATAATATAAACTTGCTTCACATCTCTCAAATCATCAAGCATTTTATAATATTCTTCTCTATGATCCATTTATTACTCTCAGTCATCTCCCAACCGGGTAACCAGAAGTGAACATCAAGATGAATGATAGGAATACCCAATATCTTACTCAATTGCTTTGAAAAAGTGGATTTCCCTGCACCGCCACTGCCGATGATTAAAATTCTTTTCATTTTTTACCTTAAAATTTGAAAAGAATATATACAACAAACATAATTTCTTCAACTTATTTAAATATTTGATCTTGTAATATTTTTACTCCTGCATTCAAAATATTCATCCGCTACTTTTCTTATCTGTTCTTTATCATGAGAAACGACTATTATAGAATGATTTCTACCTAATTTTATTATCAGATCTTCAATAATCTTCTTATTTGATGTATCAAGGGATGAAGTTGGTTCATCCATTAGGATAACATCAGGTTTAAGAGTAAGTGCTCTGGCTATACAGAGCTTCTGTTTTTGACCTCCTGAAAGATCAAGAGCTGACGAGTTCAGTCTGTGCTCTATTTCTTTGTAGAGATTAACTTCTTTTAGAGAGTTTATCACCTTATCATATATTTTATCTTTATCTTTTTCACCCTGTAGTAGCAGTGGGAAAGCGGTATTTTTAAAGATACTCATATTGAGTGGATTAGGAGTTTGTGATAGATAAACTATCCTTCTTCTTATTTTCCAGAGATCTTTTTTTTGCTGTAGAATATCTATTGAACCTTGAGCAGAATTTAAAATTATCTCACCGTCAACTTGATAAGAGACCTCTTCCCTGAATAGAAGTGAAAGTATTTTTAGAAAAGTAGTTTTCCCTGATCCTGAATCACCAAATACTGCTGAAACTTTCATCTCCGGGATTGAAAGATTGACATTTTCTAGTATAATATCATTTTCAATTTTACATCTCAAATCTTTTATTTCCAGGATGCTTTTCATTTTATTCCTCTGTTCCCTTTCTTTATTTTTCCGCTTATTTTACCTGCGGTAGTGATAAATATTGTGCTTATTAAAATTATTATTATCGAGGACAAAAATATCTCTGTCATCTCTAATGATCCCTGATATTCACTGCTTTTATAGTAGATAAAGAAGGGTAACGCTTCAAAAGCATCGTTCAGTTTTGACGGTATCCCTGCAAAAGCTGCAGCTCCTGTCAGCATAATAACAGCGGTATCTTCAGCTGCTCTTCCTATGGATAGTACAACACCTCCTAGAATTCCGGAAATACTTTCAGGTAAAAGGACAAATAGAATATTTTGATACTTTTTCGCTCCGAGAGATAATGCAGTAAACCTTGTTGATTCAGGTATCATTGATAAAGCATTAACTGTTGAATGTACAATGTAAGGAAGTATCAAAATAGACAGTGATATTGCTGAAATAAATATTCCTGTTCTTATACTGGATCCGAAAAAGTGATTTAAAGATATTATCATCACCAGACCAAAAACTCCGATAATTATGCTTGGAAGCGAACTTAAATATCTGAAAAGATCTATTCCGTGTTTTTTTACTTTCTTTGAAGCGTATTCATGAAGATAAACACCTGTAATAATCCCTGCAGGTGTAGATATTCCCACAGAAAAAACAGTAATCATCAAAGTCCCTGCAATTGGATCTTTCAATTCTTTAAAAAGTCCGAATATCACAGATGCAAATTCTTTACCCGCTACTAGATCAGTAAAATTCTCTCCAAGATTATATATTAAAAATACCACCAGAGATGAGAATACTGAAAAAATCAATACCGGTCCTGTTGATATCAATATTTTAAATATACTGTTCCTACTCATCATTTTTCCCACCTGATCACAAAATAATTGATCACTACGACTATGAATATGAGAATGATAGATGACAGGAATACTGCTTTGAATTCAATTCCTGAGAATTCTCCCGGGATCAGCAGTGCAATGTGTGATGTAACATTCCTTGCTGATTGAAATACTGAAGTAGGGAACCTGAAAGAATTTCCTGAAATCATTAAAGCTATCATAGTATCACTGATCGCTCTTGAAAATCCTAGTATAAAGGCTATCCCAAAATATTTTTTAGCTTCAGCCAGTAGAACATACCAAAACAGCTGTAACTCATTCGCACCCAGTGAAAGACCTGCAGTAATAGTATCTTTTTGCACAAGATTAAGTCCGTTTATCATATAGACTGTCATTGTAGGAATGATAAGAATACTCAGAACGAATATTACTGAAAGTAAGCTCAATCCCGACGAGGATGGAGTATAATTTCTGATCAGAGGTACTATCAGCAGTATTCCTGCGAGTCCATAAACAACAGTCGGGATCCCGCTCATTATCTTAATGCATCCGTATAATAATTTGCCGATTTTTCTCTCTTTGTAAAAATAAAGGTATAATGCTGTAAGTGAACTGAGAATAAATCCTATTACAGATGAGAAGAAAGCAGTTATCACTGAGGTGAAAATAAACGATCTTAACCCATAATTTAATTCTAAAGGTTTCCAGTCTGAGAAAAGTAATGTGAATAGTGAATTTTCCCTGAGCATCGGAATCGAATTAATAATAAGTACTACAGGCAGAATTAAAATTATTATGATAATCAGTCTGCCCATTATAGTAATCAATTTTTTGAAAAGTATTTCTTTGTCAGTTTTAATCATTATTTTACTTTGATAAATCCTTTATTGGCTATGACATTCTGCCCTTGCACAGAAAGAACTCTGTCTAAAAACACTTTTACTATCCCTTTTGCTTCACCTTTAGTGACAGAATACAGATATCTCTGAATTTTATACGACCCATTCCTGATATTTTCAAGAGATGGAATAACAGTTTCCACAGCAACAGATTTTATCGATTCATCTAAATATCCTGCTGACATATAACCAATGGCACCTTCATCATCGGCTATAAGAACTTTCATATTACCATTAGACTTAACAAAATTAGATTCATCACTTATCTTAGCTTCACCCATAGCCAGTTTTTCAAAGGTCTTTCTTGTACCACTTTTTGCATCTCTGGTATATATATTTATAGGTAGATTATTGCCTCCAAGTTCTTTCCAGTTACTTATTTTTCCTGAGAATATTCCCTGAATCTGTTCAAAAGTTAAATTTTCAACTTTTGAAGCTGGATTAACAATTACTGCAATTCCATCAATGGCGATTTTATGTGGTACAAGCCCGAATTCCTTTATTTCAGAATCTTTCAGATCTCTTCCAGAGTTTCCTATGTCAACAAGACCTTCTCCGACCTGCTTTATTCCAAGGCCACTTCCTCCTCCACTAATACTTATTTGAAGTTCAGGATTTTCTTTCATTAGCACTTCAGCAACAGTTTTCATTATCTCTATATGCGCTGTTCCTCCTGCAATTTTCAAATCTCCGCTCAGTCCAGACTTAACTTCTTCTTTTTTCGAACATCCTATGAAACCTGAGATCATTACGATCAATGCAAAAACCATTATTTTTTTCATTTTTTCTCCAATAGTTAATTTTTAAATAAATTATTTATTTTTGTGATAAAAATGTATTTCGTTTGATTTGAGAATTGTTTAAATCATTATGACTTTTCGATATGAGAAATAAAGTAATTCAAGGATCTAAAATTATTTTCAAATAAGTTTGCTTTTAGTAAATGAATGCAGAAAATTATTTTTATGACGCAGAAGTACAAAATTGATTACATCGAAAAAAAACCTTTACACGAAAGACACCATTACAGGGTTCAGGCTACCTCAACTGTAACCTATAAAAAAAATACTGATCCTGTTTTTGTGTGCATTGCTTATCATAGTTCAAATCTATGCATTAGCTAAGTATTTGTCAACAAGAATTTATTCTAAACTTCAAAACGTGGTTTTTCTCTTCTTTCTCTTTTCAAAGCAGCAAATGCCCAGAAAAACAATAATAAAAATCCTAGATCGAAAAATGCGAAAGGTTTCCAAAAATACGGTATTCCTTTATCAAACCAATGATATAACACTGCTGAGCAAAAAGATATTTTCAATAAGATACCGTACGGAATTAAATTCTCATTCTTTTTTGGATCACTGGCAATTTGAAAGAACATAATTCCGAAAGTGATCAATAACAGAGCGGGAAAATGGATATAACCTACGTGATCGGGTCTGGTCACTTCATAGATATCAAATATTTTCAGTGGAAACATTAAAAAATATAAACCCAGCAATCCATCATAAAGTCCACCTATTACAAAAAGTACTGAAACAAGTTTGAAACTCTTCATTTATCCCTCCCTTTCATAATTGTTCCTCTTAGAGAATACTTATAATATTTACATTTCATCACATAATAAATGATACTTACAACTTTAATATGCTAATAATTTGTGCTCAAGTCAAGAAAACAATATTTAATTTCTATGGACTTTGTAGCTATAATTCATTATAATATCAGTCTGTAACAAAAAACAATAAAAGCATATAAATGAAATTCAATACAATTATCAAAATATCTAATAATTACTTCAAGAAAAAAAGCAGATTTAAACTACATGTTTTCATCGTATTTTTACTAATGTTCTATATGCTCTTTTTTTTAATCACTTTTTCATCAACATTCCACAAAACAATTAGGAAAATATTCAGTACTGAAACCAATACTTTCATTACAGTAGTTCCTAAGGAGCTTGATCTTGCATATATAAAAGTGAAAACTCCATCATTATTTGGCAAGGGTGAATTATCAGATACAGACGTTGAATACTTTGAAGAGATGAAGGGTGTAAAACAAGCTAGCCCAACTTATAGCCTTCAAGCTCCATCGTTTTTAAATGGAAGATTTTTTGATATGGAATATGGTTCAGATCTTTCTGTTTTCGGAGAGGAAAGACCATTTGATGGCAAATGGTACGATAAAAACAACATTAAAACTGTTAGAGCGATTGTATCTTCAAAGTTATTAGATATTTACAATTCGAGCTTTGCACCTGCCAATGATCTTCCTAGGCTATCTGAAAAAATCGTAGTGGGAAGAAGACTAAAATTAACCATGGGTAAAAATAGTTTTGCAGAATCCGGAAAATCCATATCAACAAAGGTGATTATAATCGGAATGGATTCGAATGTTGAATTTTTAGGTATAACTTTACCAGCAGTCATACTAAAAAAGATCGCTAAAGAGATCAATACACCAGTAACTATTTCGAGCATAAAACTGTTTTTCGATACTTCCGCTGAAATGATCAAAGCGACCAAGATAATTACTTCGAAAGGATATGAGATAAAAGAAAATGAAAATGATATCTTCAGAACTTTGAATAATTACCTATCTAGGATCGATATCATTTTATTTCTACCGATAATTTTCATTTTGATCATAATTTTTATATTTATTCAAAATCAGCTAAAATATATGCTTCTGAACTTGAAGAAAGAAATGGGAATTCAGATAGCTATGGGAGTATATTATTTGGATGTTATTCATATATGGTTATTTCAGTATACTAAATTTATTTTTTCAGGTATGATTGTTGGAGGAACTCTTGCTTACTTAACTGTAATGTTTCTAACAAATTCCTATACTGACAAGGTTATTTCGAATATGATCCAAATTGAGTATAATATTGAGATATTTGCTATATCCTCGATCACTATATTCGTTCTGACTTTAGCATATATGTATTTTAAAATTCTCAGCTTTTTCAGAAAGAACAGTGTCGTTCAGCTGATGACGAAAGAGTAAAAATTGTAGGGAATGCAGGAATGCATTCCTTATTATTTTTTTGTAGCTTCGAAGAGCACAAGCGCAGCAGCTACAGACGCATTTAATGATTCCACATTATTTTTAAGATCAATACGAACAAGATCATCACATTTTTCTCTGACCAATCTTCTCATTCCTTTCCCTTCATTTCCGATTACAATGGCACTTTTTGCTGAATAATCAAACTCTCTAAAATCTTTATCTCCGTCCATATCAGTACCTACAATCCAAAAACCCATGTCTTTGAGTTTATCTAAAGTCTGAGCAATATTCTTTACTCTGATAACATTGATCTTATAGATCGTACCCGCAGAAACCTTGACAACTGTATCAGTTACTTGAGCAGCATTTCTATCAGGAATTATCACTGCTTCTGCCCCACTTCCAGCAATAGATCTTATTATTGCTCCAAAATTATGAGGATCTTCGATATTATCAAGAACTACAACTTTGGAGTTATCTGAAAAAATTACTTCTTGTAAATTTTTATATTTAAAATCGCTGATCATTGCTAAAACATTTGTATGCTCATTCCTTTCCAGATATGAGTTTACTTTTTCAGCAGGTAGAAGATCAAATCTGATACCTTTAGCTTTACAAAGTTCAATTACTTTATTGATCTTGTCACTTTTTGAAGTTTTTACGATTAGAACTTTCTCTATCTTTGAAGAATCATTTTCCAGTAATTCAATTACAGGATTATTTCCATGTATTATTTCTGACATATTATCCTTATTTAAGGTTATACTGAGGTACTCGAAGTATAGACTGGTTATTTTTTATTTTAAAAGTTTTAATCCTTCAATTATCCTATCCATACCTTCTTTGAATCTTTCTTTACTTGTTGCAAAGGAGAATCTGACATGTTTATCTGAACCAAATGCAGATCCAGTAATCGCAGCCACTTTAGGTTCGGATATAAAGAAATCACATAGATCATCATTTGTCTCAATTACTTTATCATTGAATTTTTTACCTAAATAATAAGAAAAATCTACGAAAAAATAAAATGCACCTTCGGGTTTGTGACATTTTGTATGAGGTATCTGCTTAATAAGTTCATAACCGACATTTCTTCTCATTTCAAAGGTCTTTCTCATTTCCTCTATCTCTGTTTGATCTCCTTCCAAAGCTTCAATAGCAGCCTTCTGAGCTATAGAGTTGGGGTTAGATGTCATATGACTCTGTATCTTCTGGCATGTTGAAATAATTGACTTTTCGGCTACTGCATACCCTATTCTCCACCCAGTCATTGCGTAAGTTTTACTGACACCGTTGATTGATATAACGTTATTTCTGATATCATCGATTTGCATCATTGAGAAATGCTCATTGCCATCATAAATAAGCTTTTCATATATTTCATCATAGATCACATAGATATCATGTTTTTTGATCACTTTTGCCAATTCTATAAGTTCTTCCTTTGTATAAATAGAACCTGTAGGATTTGATGGAGAACACAATATTAACATTTTTGTTCTGCTGTTGATATTCTTATTAAGAATCTCAGGAGTTAATTTAAAATTTGTTGTTTCATCAGTGTTAATAAATATAGGTGTTGCTGAAGCTAATCTAACCAGCTCAGGATACGATACCCATGCCGGATTAGGAATTATCACTTCATCTCCAGCTTCACAACAAGTAAGAATTATATTTGCCAGAGCATGCTTTGCACCGTTACATGCCACCACATTTTCGATCCCAATATCAACATTGAAGTCTTCTTTATACTTTCTTACAACAACTTCTTTAAGTTCTTTTATTCCACCAGCTGCAGTATATTTCGTAAAGTTATCATCAATAGCTTTCTTTCCTGCATTTTTTATATTCATAGGAGTTGGAAAATCCGGTTCTCCAACAGTTAAAACTACAATATCTTTTCCGCTTGCTCTAAGCTCAGCAGCCTTTGCTGTTACCGATAAAGTTTTTGATCTTGAGATCGTGTTAATTCTGTTTGACAGTCTTTTCATTTCCGTTTATCCTATTTTACATATTATTCTATGATTTTCTTACTACACTATAATTTCCTTACAACACTATAATGCACAATTGTATATTCCGTATAACTAAAATGCAAGATTTATTTTTATCTGAAATAATAAAAGAAGCCCGAAATCTCGGGCTTTTATAAAGTTTGTACGGGTTCAATATTTTAAACCCTATTTCCCTGCCTCTTCAAATCCTTCAACAAGCTCAGCCATCAACTCTTTAACTGAAACAACTTTATCTATTTTGTAAGCATTTGCACCTGCGAAAGCGTATCCGTGTTCAAGATCACCTTTCTTTGCATTTGCTAAAGCCATACCGATACAATAATGTGCCTCTTTAATATTACATGTGTTTAGGCAAACCCATGGGCATTTATCGTTAGGTCTTTCAGGATCGTGAACATGCTTTAAAAATTCGTTGTTTATTGCTCGTCCTGGTAACCCTACCGGGCTTTGAATAATAACAATATCCTCTTCCTTACAATCAACATAAGCTTTCTTGAATTCATCAGTGGCATCACATTCGTCAGTAGCAACAAATCTTGTACCCATCTGAACACCTTTAGCTCCGAGTTCAAATATATCATGAATATCTTTACCTGAGTAAATACCACCGGCTGCAATAACAGGAATTTCTTTATTATATTTTTCTTCGAAAGGTTTAATTTCTTTTATAACCTGAGGTATAAGATTCTCAAGCTTATTTTTATCAAGTTCAAGATCTTCTTTTTTATAACCTAGATGACCACCGGCTAGTGGACCTTCTACGATAAAAGCATCAGGAATAATTCCAAAATTTCTATCCCATTTACGAAGGATTATCTTTGTTGCGATACCAGAAGAAACAATTGGTACTATCTTAACATTTGATTCTTTCAATCTATCAAGACCTATAATATTAGGCACATCAAGTGGAAGGCCAGCTCCAACAATAAGTAAATCAACATTTTCTTCCATTCCAATATTTAAAATATCCTTATAATCTGTCAATGCCATCATAACATTAAGGCCAATAATACCTTTTGAATTTGCTTTTGCTTTTCTGATCTCATTTCTAAGCGCCCTCTGGTTAGCAACAGCATAACTCTTCTGAAAATCATCCTCAAGCAATCCAACACCAACAGCTGCAATCACACCAACTCCACCTTCATTTGCAACAGCAGTTGCCAAACCAGAAAGAGATATGCCTACACCCATTCCACCTTGAATTATTGGTACTTCTATTTTTAGGTCACCTATGAATAACGGTTTCACTTTGAATCTCCTTTATTTTTATTACTTTCTATGATTTCTACTATCGATTTACTAACTGGATAAATAAATTGATCTGTAAAACTCTTCAAAAGCTCTTTTCCTGATTTTGAAATTATGTAATACTTCCTCTTTGGTCCCACATCTGATTTTCTTATCTCAGAAGTTACAAACTTCTTACTATTTAATTTCTTTAAATTTTGATAGATTCCACTTTCTTGAAATTGTGTTCTCAACATCATTTTTTCATCTAATTTTGCTTTGATCTCGTATCCGTACATATCTTTTTCACTTAGAAAATGAAGTATGATATACGCTGTAAATCCTTTCTTAAATTCCTTTTCCCAGGATCTGAAAGTTTTATCTATCTTTTTATTTTCTTTCATTTACTACCTTTTTTTACGCTACAGTCCAATAAACAGTAGTATAATTTAAATGTTTTTTAAAAAATTGCAACTTTTTTTTCATCTTTTTTTGTTTTAATTGCAATCAACATCCATTAAATTTCATAACATTATTAGCAATCTCAAAAATAGTAGCATAAAAATTAAAAAAATAAACGGAGAAAGAAAAATGAAGAAGGTTCTATTATCAATTACAGTAATATCTATGTTACTATTAACATCCTGTATGAGTATGATGCTTCAAAGTACGATCAAAGAAACACCTATTTCCAACAAAATAATGCTTCATGATAATGTAAAGGTTGGAGATTATGCTATCTACAAATCAAAAGTAGATTCTGAAGATGAGCAATCAAAAGCAATGATAGGTGAAACTACTGTAACTGTTCAAGTGACAAATGTAACAAGAAACAAGGTTACTATCAGTCAAACTATGAACACAACTGGCGTTGCTGCAATGTTTGCAAATACAATGGAGTTCGAACTTATTGCTGACTTAAAAGGAAATATTGAAAGTGGAACTTTTTATCAAGGTACTGAGAAAATACCTTTAAAAATCGCAAAACCTGGTGATGATGTTTATAATACTTTTGGGAAACTAAATAAGACAGATCATAGAAAATGGAATATTCCTAGAGAAGTAACTGTTCCAGCTGGTACTTTTACTTGTGATGCAATGTATTACAATGATAAAGATACTCAAAAGGGTACACATTCAGTATATTTGGGAACTAAGAAAGTTAAATTCTATAATGTTTCTACTATTCTTGTTGAAGAAAAACCTGATGGTACAAAACTTACTATAGTTATGGAGCTAGTAGAGCAGGGTAGGAAGTAAAGATTGTCCTTCTGAATTAGATTCAGAATCTTAACAGCCCGAGAAAAATTGGGCTGTTATATTCTAGCCGGTACTAGTAAAACAGGTACTGTTGTTTTTTGTAACACTCCCTGACTCACTGATCCGACGATCAAAGTATACAGTTTCCCATGACCATGCGTACCCATAATGACCATATCAATATCAAATTTTTTGATCTTTTCTAAAATAGTGGAAATTGTTTCACCTTCAACGAGTAAGGGTGTTACTTTAATCCCTTCTTTTTCTAAGAATAATGCTTTCTCCTGAATATATCTGTGCTCATTATGAAGCGTTAAAGCTCTCCAATTCCTCTCCTCTTGTGGTCCAACTGTATAACCTACAAAATCAGGTTCTGGAGAAGCTACATGTAATAACCATAGCTTACATGAAAATTCTTTGGCTAATTCAGCAGCTTGAAATATTACTTTCTCAGATACATCAGAAAAATCGATAGGTGCTAGAATGTTCTTCATTGTAACCTCCTATTAAAAATATTTTATATTAATATTATCGAACATTTTGAGACGGAAAGCAAGGGAAATAGTTGGGTGAAAATGTATTTAAACATTAAATAAAAAAAGTAAAAAAAAAGCCGATGCATTGCATCGGCTCTTAAAACTAATATATATAGTTACTTATATTGCTTTAACACTATTAGCGCAAGGACCTTTTTGGCCTTCACCAATTTCGTACTCAACTTCTTGACCATCATTAAGAGTTGCAAAACCATCTGCTTGAATCTCTGAATGGTGAACAAATAAATCTTTACCACCGTCATCTGGTGTGATAAATCCAAAACCTTTTTCCGAACTGAACCACTTCACTGTACCTTTACTCATTTTTTCTTCCTTCATTGTATTTGGTGAATCGTTATCAAATTTCAACTTCGCATTCACCGTTACGATGTTGAAATGTTTTTTCAGCGTATTTATGTTTATTTAAATAAGCAAAAGCCAATATAACTACATTTTTTTAAATAAGCAAGTATTATTTTCAAATAAAAAAGGGCGTATATAAAACGCCCAATCAATACGACTATAAATTACTCTTCCTAATAACTAAATACTTTCACACTATTTTCTTCCGTATCACCAACATAAATTTTTCCATTTCTAAAAACAAAAGCATTGTAGCTCCTAAAATCATGATCTTTACACATATCGATTTTAACTTGATTTACAAATACTCCTTTTTTAAACACATCTACCATGAAATCATATCTATTCTCATCATTCCTATTGAAAGAAGAAGATACCCATAGTTGGTCATATTTATCATAGAACATATCATTAATAGCAGTTTTATAGAGATCTTTACAGTCTGGGAAATATTTTCCCCCATTGTTTTTCATGATCAACAACTTATCTTTTTCCTTCCTTTCTTTATCAGTATAAGGAGTTTTCCTATAATTCTTTTTAATTACAGATAGCAAATTACCATCGAGATCAAATAATTTAATTTCATAATCATTAACTGAATTTTTTGAAATAAAGATATTATCTCCTGCAACAGCAAATGAGGTATGACCTGAATTTTTAGAAGGTTTATTAATATCTAATATTTCCCTAGTTTTAGTTATCTGTCTTACTGTTTGGAATTTCTTATCCAGAATTTCTAAGTTATAATCCATAACCGTACCCTCTGCAGATTCAGAATATAAAGTCACAAAGCCAATGAATTTATCCTTCCCTATCGTTTTAACTCTTTGCGGAAGTCCTTTTGGCACATAAATATTCTCAATAAAATTCCCATCAGTATCATATTTTATCATTCTCTTTGCAAAATGGTCTCCTAAATATAGAGTGTCCTCAAGGACTACAAATGATGTAGGAAACTCAAATTCTCCGGGTCCTTTCCCCAATCTTCCGATGCTCTTAACAAAATTACCATCCTTATCAAATTTCTTTATCGAAGATGACATAGCATCACAAACATATATATTCCCTTCAGTATCAGCATCTAAATCCATGATATTTGAAAATCTGCTCAAACTATCATTTGAATTTTCACCTTCACCATTGATAGTCACTTCTTTTTTGATCTCAATTTTGAAATTTTCATTTTCAGGTGTATTTGAATTTTTTATCTCTTTAATCCCTTTAACAACTTCAATTATATGATTTTGCTTTTTATCTGTTGTACATGAAATAACTAAAGTTAATATCATGACCATCAACGTTACTTTAATAAAATTAAAAATATTCAACTCATACCTCCTTATGGGAATAATTTTTTTTAAAGAAATCCGGCGAACTAATGTCCGCCTTCAAACTGTCAACAGTCAACTGTCAACAGTCAACTGTCAACTTTAAACTATCGGCTTAATCTTCTTCAAATCAACAAGCCACTTAGCTTTTAGTTTCTTCTCATTGAAAATAATAAACTTAGAACCAACAAGCTTACTCTGCTTATCTAAACATTTATAATCATTCGAAGCACCAACAAGACAAACGGCAGTATCAAAATGACAACCTGTTTTCTTACCATCAGCAGAGTAGATGTTAACAAATTCATCTGAATTTTCCTCAGATAAAATAAGAAGTTTTTCTCTTTTAACATCCTGCATCTCTTTACCGGCATTGAATTTATATCCGGTACTAGGTTGAATAAAGTAATGATTCTTTAGATCTTCTGATGTTTTAGCCCACAGCATAGTTTCAACATGGTTATCTAGGTAATTACCCGTATTATTGTGAATTTTAGCAAATGACCACATTACCGGCACACCCGGAAGAACCATAAAATATGAATCAATTAAATAACCTTTAAGCTTTTCATGATCAGTAATTTCCATCGTGATCTTGATCCCCGTCCATTCATTATCGAAGTTATCTTTAACTTTCTCAACCTCTGAATTTCTCTTTTGCTCAAGCATCTTTTTATTAGCAACACTTGTTGGTAAAGTAAAAAGTCCACCGAACCAACTACTCCACCAGGATTTTGGTCCAACCTCAGGATAAATAGTATCCAGCCACTCTTTACCATTATACTTTAAAGAGAATACCGAAGGTGCGAACTTTTCATCCGATCTGAAAGATAGAGTTCCGTTATCAACTGTAACAATGCCATCATCCTTAGAAGCTTTTATCTCTGCAACAGATGGATTTATCACGAATCTTTTATCAAAATACTCAAAAACACCTAAGTTACTATGAATATTGATAATATCAATTGCAGTTTCTTTTTCATAAATAAAATTTAAAACTGACAAATTATTATCACTACCAAGGTTAACAGAAAGATCATTATTTGTAACTTCACCTTCATCAGCAGTAATTACCTCATGACCTTTTATTACCTTACTTGAAATATCTTTTACATTAAGAACATTATCCTTTTTCATCACAGGATCACCACCATTGATACTGACCTCGAAACTATCTACTGGCTCTTCATCTTTAGAATCAATACCAGTAGCGATCATTCGCAGATCTTTCCAATCAGATGGAGCTTCAGAGTAGAACACTTCTTTTTCAGTCGTAAAATTTCCTTTTTCTTTAGGAATCTCATATTCAAAACCCACATTCCATTCACCGATTGTAAAATTAGAATCCTTTTTCCATATAACAGCTGACCGGAACTTCTTACCATATGTATATAGCCAATTCTCTGTCAATTTCGCATCTTGCCAATAACTGTGCTCATTTCTCAGTCTTTTATTAGTTTTAATAACTTTATTATCGCAAGGTATATAAGCATTTTCACTATTCATCCAGAAATTACTTGTTAAAAAGATATTTTTCTCCAGATCTTCAGTCTTTATAAATTCATTCCATCTGATCAACTTACCATTTGGATATAATTGACAATGTGTAATGAACTGAAGATTTTCATCCTCTTTTGTTCTGTAATGCGCAGACATCTGAACGTAATTATCTTTTTTGAACATATCTACTTTCTCAGGAGCACGTTTTACAAATTCTTCTGTATAAGGCTTACCTAATTTTGGGGTCTGAAAGAAGAATCCTGATCCTCTTGTTGTAACATCAGTAGTACTACCTTCACTTAACCTATTATGTAAATCCTTATTATGACCTAATAATAGGTGGAACTTGTTATTACCAATTATATAATTCCTCTCTGTTTTTCCAATATACATTTCATTTTCTACATTGAAAACAACTAAGGCTTTTTTCATGAAAGCAAACTCTTCATCGCCTTCAG
>JAQIDB010000045.1 GCA_027858225.1 Candidatus Delongbacteria bacterium | reverse complement strand
ATAATAATTGATTAGATTGAGGTAAGCTATTAGAATGAGAAGACTCCCCCCCCTTAGAGATATTAATTACTACAACACACAACATTGGCAAAAGATCAATGGGTTACTTGGAGAGTTTTCTAAGCTTATCACCACTGGTTTTTGCCATGACCGTTGTGGGCAATAGGAACTTCAAATCGTAAGCAAGGTTAAGCTGAATTGATTAAATTGTAGATAATGGAAAAAGGAAAAATAAAATGAAATATTTGTGCATATTTATCTTCTTATTCTCATTTGCTGTAATGTCAGGTGATAATAACGGTATCGATCCCAAAATGGAGAAATACAAAATCACAGATGAAGAACTGCATGATATTGCATTGAACTTCTACACTTATATGTTTGAAGAGGAGCATGAGTGGAAAGGCGTAAGAGTAGATTCTTCAAAATCTGTAACAAAGAACATTGTACAAATTCAAGATGAAGGCATTACTTTAGCGTATATTGTGAATTACAATCCTTACGGACATGTTTCTATACCATCATATAAATCTATGCACGGACCTTATACTAAATTTGGTGTAGAGACTTATGATGTTAAAAAAGATAGTTTGTCAATAGATGACAGAGATTTCACCAACCCTGTTCTTCATGATTATTACAAACGTGTTCTAAGAGCTTTAAAAGAAGGAAGAAATCTTACAAGTGAGATGCAGAAAAAGAAATGGCAGAAATTCAATGTAAATCCTATGGATTTCAAAAGTAAGGCTAATTTTGATCAACAATATCCACCACGTGACTGGTGGCTCGAAAAAAAACAAAAGGAAAAGAAGTTTAACAAATCGTTGGAAAAACCTTGAGCTTAACTTGCTTACTTAGAGAGAAGTTCCTAAAGACCCACAACATTGGCAAAATGACTTGAATACCCTACTTGTTTTGGCTTAACGCTTTTTGCCATGACCGTTATCTTACATAGTTTGCCTTTACTGGTTAAAATATAAAAAATAGCCTGTAGATTTTCAGAGAGTAACTTAGTAAATTTGTGTTAAATAATTAAGTAACAGAGGGTTAGTTAATAAGTGATTTTATCAAACAGCACAAAAACACTCTTATGTCAAGAGGCAATGAAGCAATACGATCTCGAATACAGTAAGGTTTCTTTTATCCGGCACAGTGAGAATTTAACATATCGTATTTTCTCGAAATCAAAGGACGAGTCTTATCTATTACGGATTCATTTCCCATTATCAGGAATTATTGATAAAGAATGGCTCGATGAGAAAATTATTAATTCTGAGCTTCTTTGGTTGAAATCACTCAGTGAAACCACCGATATAAGAGTTCAAATTCCAGTAGCGAATAAGCTAGGCAACCTTGTTACAAAAGTTAATCATGATGGTAATGAAATATTTTGTACTTTACTGACTTGGATTGTAGGGATTGTTCGTTATGAGGATGATACATATACCTCTCTTCAAGCAGAAAAACTTGGTTCCTTACTTGCAAAAATACATAGACATTCTGAAAACTGGAATTTACCTAAAGACTTTGACAGACCAACTTATAATTTGAATTCTCTCCAGGAAGATTTTGAAAAGCTAAAGAACATAAATAATGAATTACTAATTTTTGATAAAGAATCTGAATTATCAATTCAAAAAGCAATAGACAAAATTGGTGTATTTCTAGAGAAAGATAAAAAACTAAATAATTGGGGATTGATACATGCTGATTTATGTGAAAATAACTATATTCTAAATGAAGAATATCTATCACCTATTGATTTTTCATTATGCTCATTTGGTTCATATACTTATGATATCACTGTATCTCTACTGCATTTAAAGAGTGAGCTGTGGTCATATTTTTTTAAAGGATATCGAAAATATAGATCAATAAATAATAATTTAAAGGAAAGTATTGAGGCATATATAATTGCAGCTTTAATTGGACCTTGGGCTTTTCACTCAACTAATCCAGAAGAGCAGAAATGGTTGAAAAGTAGTATTACTAGTTGTTTAAATAAAAACATTCCACAATTTCTAAATAATGAAAGTTATTTTTTTTCCAAGTATAACATAGATATTGAATAGTAAAAGGAAATTAATTATATCATCTGACAGGCTATTTTTAATTACAGGATTCATGGATGAGAAAAGAAAATCGTGAGCAAACTACAAAAGATAACATTGGCAAAATGACTTGAATACCCTACTTGTCTTGGCTTAACGCTTTTTGCCATGACCGTTAGGGGCAATCGCATTACAGATATCTACAACATGATCGTGTTTGAAATAAGAACTAAATTAGCTTGTTTTGGAATTAAAGTAGAATTACTTAACTATTTTAGCAATAAATCTGACTGAGGTATGAAATGAAGAAAATAATAGTATTATTAATTTTGTTAGTATCATCTTTCTTAACTGCAATATCAGATTCACCAAAAGAAGAAGTAAAAGTTAATCCTCATAAAATTACGCAAGAAGAACTACACAATATCGCAATAAACTATTACCATTACAATTTTGAAGAAGGGCATGAGTGGAAAGGAATTAGAGTAGATTCTACAAAATCAGTTATAAAGGATATTTTCCCTTACGAAGAAAATGGAATAACTTTCTTTTATATCATCAACTTTAATCCATGTGGACATATAGTCGTACCTGCATATAATATTATTTTCTCTCCGGGTTGTATGAATAGTTCTTCTGGAACTGCAAAAAGAATTAAATCAATAGACGATAAAAAGATGTTCTTAGGGGCAAAAAGGATTTACCATAAAATAAAGAAAGCTATTTTAAATCAAAATAGTGGTGAGTATAAAACAAATGAGAAAGAAAGGGCATTGTGGGAAAAGTTAAATGTACCACCTGTAGAATTTCACGAGAGAGTTCAGTACGAGAATAATACATATCAACCTGATTGGTGGCTCGAAAAAAAACAAGCTAATAAAATTCAGACTAAATCTGAATGATCATGTTAGTTCAAGGAAATGCGACAGACCCCTAACATTGGCAAAACATCAATGGTTACTTGGAGAGTTTAACTAGTTTATCACCACTGGTTTTTGCCATATCCGTTGTGGGCAATAGTGATTATCGATAAGAATGGGTTATTGAGCTAAAAGATTAATGAAGTTAATGATTAAGAA
>JAQIDB010000186.1 GCA_027858225.1 Candidatus Delongbacteria bacterium | reverse complement strand
TTCACCTTACCGAGCTTAGAAAAATCGGTTTTGAAGCGGTATTCGATGAAGACATCCTGTTTTTCTCACTGACAATACCTCCGGAACTCAGAAAAAGAAATAACAGTAATTTTGGATTGAACAGTGTTCCAGAATCAATAAATTATGCATCAAAGCCAAGCATCTTCAGTTCGTATGTAAATATCAGAGCTTCTGAATATTTTGTATATGATAATAATTATCAGGCAAATGAATACAGAAGACCTTTTATATCAAATTTTGATGGAGCTGTTAACTTTAATAATTTTGTTATTGAAGGCAGTGCCAGTTATAATGAGGCAACAGAATTTCAGAGAGGTGATGTTAGAGTCGTTTATGACAGACCTGATCAGATGATACGATATTATGCGGGTGATATATCTTATGCGATAGACGGCTACCAGACATCCGTACCGATGGGAGGAATTGGTTTTTCAAAGGATTTTAGCCTTCAACCCTACTTTACTGTTAAACCGGTTTCAAATACCGAAATGATGATATTAAGACATTCCGTAGTTGAAATTTACAATAATAATATTCTTTTAAAAAAGTTTGAAGTTGAGCCGGGTCCTTTTAATTTCAGACAGGCCTCAATAAGCCAAGGATTAAATAATGTGACTGTTAAAGTCACCGATGATCTTGGAGAGGAAAATATTATAGTTCTTGATGATTATTATAATCAGAAGCAATTGGAAGCGGGGTTGTCGCAATATTCTTTTAATTTCGGATTTGAAAGTAAAAGAGTCGGACAGACCTATGAATATGATATTGAAAAACCGGTATTATCATTCTTTTACAAGATCGGATTGAATAAAATGTTTACGGCAAGTTTAAATTCACAGATTCAAAAAGACCGATATCTATTCGGTATGGGAAACACATTCGGCAATAAATTCGGCAGTTTCAATATCGATTATGCGGCAAATACTACTGATTTATCAAAATTTGATTACGCTGTAAGTACGTCTTATTCTTATTTCAACAACGATCGTATAAGTAATCCATACGGTAGACATTGGAACGCATCGTTTGATTATAAAACCGGAAATTTCGGACTATTCAATTACTTTCAATCAGACAATAGTGATAAATTTTTATTTTCAGCATCTGTAGGTCAGAGTATTGCGGAAAACTTAAGCGCATCGTTTGGAGGTTCGTATAATATTGGCGATGATTCATACTTGTACTCACTCGGAGTTAATTACAGGTTATTCAGGGCAATGAATTTTTCCTGCAGGGTGATTCACGACAATCTTTACGGAGATAATGAATGGAAAGGTTTTATAGGCTTCTCTTATAGCCTCAATCCGAATAATCATTTAAGTTCAAATTACAATTCAAGCGACTTAGGCAAATCAATTAATTGGAGTTACAGACCATCGAATTATAAATTTGATAATTCTCTATCTGTCGGGAACTCCGAATATACACGGGTTAGCATTTCGGACAGAGTGGCGTACATGGGTAATAGAGGACTGTTGTCTGTAGAACACACATACAGTGAAAATTATAATAATAATTTTACTCATTCAACAAGAATGAATGTGAGAAGCGGAATAGCGTTCGTTAACGGAGTGTTTGGTTTCTCCAGACCGGTAAGTAACAGTTTCGCCATAATCAGGACTGACAGCCTACTGAATAAATATACCGTAGGGATCAGAAAGAACAGGAATGGAAATTTTGATTACCAGTCGGATGTTCTCGGACCGGCAGTATATTCTTCATTGAGTCCTTATAGGGTCAATGATTTTTATATTCATCTTCCTGATCTTCCTATCGGTTATATTGTTACGGGAACAGATCAGATTCTGCTTCCTTCATATAAGTCCGGTTTTTTAATTGATATCAAGGCGGAAGATTTCGTATTCGTCAAGGGAAGGCTTATTGACAAAAACGGGAAACCTATCACAAAAAAAGTCATTAAAATTAATTCTTTTGACGATTCGTCTATGAAAACAAAAACAGCCTTCACAAATAATGGCGGTTATTTCTTTATAAGTGAGGTTAAGAAAGGTAATTACAAATTAAGTTTTCAAAACAATGAATCTATAAATATAAATTTTATAGTCAAAGATGAAAGCGATAAGATATACTGTAATCTGGGCAATCTTGTAATTGATGATCAGGAGATCGCTCGAAGCAAATAAAACTAACGGACAGTAAAAAGACAGGACTGAGGCTACTTTAGAGTTTTACTTATATAATAATCAACCGGTGCTTTTCTTAAGTAACCCTACCAGCCTTCTGGAACCGAAAAATAAATATATTCCGATTGCCAACTGTATCGCAACTCCGGCAATAATGACCCACATACCGGGAGCAATTCGTTGTTTCCATTCACCCTGATACGAAAGTTGGGTGATGATCTGAGTAAGAAGTGGCAAGGCATTTGCGATTATAAATACACCCACTGTCGAGAAAGCTATTTCCTGAAGCGCATCCTTTCCGATTCCACTTATTTCACCATTAGTTAAATCTCTTGCACACAGTTTCGCAGCAATCGGATTTGCCCATTTTATCAGACAAAAAGACAATCCTATATAAAGCAAAAACGGAACAATGCTTGCCGAGAGAACCCAAATTGCCCGGGTCCATTCAGAAGGTAGCAGTCGCTTAACACTTTTAACTGCCAAAGCTATTGTTTCCAGCGATTCGATTGCACGGATCACTAGATAAATCCCCAATATTTTGTTGGCCACAGCCAATATATCTTTTTTTGTCATTTTTTAATTTCTCTTTAATTTTTATCAGGATCGTTGTTGTTTTATTTAATAATCAGAAATTTACCAGTCATAAAAAATATATGATTTAATTATTTATATGGCAATAATATTTTATCCTGTTTTTTTATATTACAATTCAGGTACTACTTTGGTGAATAAATCAATCTGAAACTACTAAAATTATCTTTCCGATATTTCTGTGATTTTCCAATATGTTATGAGCTTTTTTGATGCTTTCTATGCTTATTTCACCTAAGTTCAACGATAGAGTAGTTTGAATTTTTCCAATATCTAATAACTTTGCAATATTATTTAATATTTTACTCTGATCTATAATATCTTCCCTTTTAAACATGGACCTTGTGAACATAAATTCCCATGAAAAAGTAACACTTTTTTTTCTTCAAAATATCAATATTATGTTCTTTCTCAGTAGAAACCAAGCTACATATTTTCCCTTGAGGAGCAATTATTTCAGCCATTGTATTAAAATAGTAGTCTGTACTATTTAAGCATAGTATATAATCGAAATTATCTACCTTTAATAGATCCATTTCTTCTTTTAGATCTTTTTTATGATCTAAAACACCATCAGCTCCTAAGGATCTACACCAGCTTTTCGACTCTTCTCTTGATGCAGTTGCAATTACCACGAGTCCTGCTACTCTTTTAGCAAGTTGAATCGCAATAGATCCAACTCCTCCTGCACCACCGATTATTAATAATCTTTTACCCTTATCTTTTTCTGCAGATATTTGCAATCTGTCAAACAGGGATTCCCAGGCTGCAATTGATGTTAGTGGCATTGCAGCTGATTCTTCAAAAGTAATATTCTTGGGTTTAATTCCTACTATTCTTTCATCTACCAATTGATGTGATGCATAAGAACCATCTCTGGTAATATCTCCAGCATAGAAAACTTCGTCATCAACTTTAAAATTTTCAACAGTTTCACCAACTTCTTCAACTATACCTGATGCATCCCAACCTAAGATCTTAGATTCTCCAGTACCTTCTACCATCTTTCTAACTTTTGTATCTACAGGATTGATGGAAATTGCTTTTATTTTAACTAAAATATCTCTTCCCGTAGGAACTGGCGTTTCTCTTTCAACATGTTGAAATTCGTTACCGTTATAAATAAATGCTTTCAAAGTTAATCATTTATCACGATCATCTTTTTATTTACAAATTCTTTTAATCCATGCTCAGAAAGCTCTCTTCCAATTCCAGATTTTTTAATCCCTCCAAAAGGTAATCGTGGATCAGATTTTAAAAAATCATTTATCGCGACAGTACCTGATTCAATTTTTTTTGCAAGCTTTTCAGCTCTTTTTATATCTTTAGAAAATATAGCAGCACCAAGTCCATACTCTGTATTATTAGCTATCTGAATTGCTTCTCCATCACTTAAAACTGTAATAATAGGCGCAATAGGACCGAACACCTCCTCAGACACAACTTTCATATCTTCTGATATATTCGAAACTACACAAGGCGGAAAGAAAAAACCTTTCTCAGCTTCATATTGAATTTGAAATACTTTTCCATTCTTATCAATAGCATCTTTCAATTGATCTTCAAGCTCTTTTACAAATTCAGGTCTAGCTAATGGAGCAATGTCAGTAGTTTCATCTAAAGGATCACCTATTTTTAGTTTTCCTATCTCTGATATAAATTTCTTTGTGAATTCATCTACAACAGATTTCATTACTATAAAACGTTTAGCTGCGATACAGCTCTGTCCACTATTGAGAGTTCTTGAAAACACTCCTGCTTGAACAGCTTTGTCGATATCAGCATCTTCGAGAACGATAAAAGGATCTGATCCGCCAAGCTCAAGCACCACTGGTTTGATCCTCTTCCCTGCTAATTCACCCACTTTCTCACCTGCTTGATTACTTCCAGTAAACGATACAGCATCTATCAGATCTTCATCGATAACTTTCATCGCAGTTTTGGAATCAATAAGTAAAGTTGTGAAAATTCCATCTGGATAACCTGCTTCTGTGAAAATTCCTTCAATAGCTAAGGCACACTGAGGTACATTTGATGCATGTTTTAAAAGACATACATTACCTGCAATAGTTGAAGTCACTGCTTGTCTGAAAACTTGCCAGAAAGGAAAATTCCACGGCATTATCTCAAAAACAATACCTATAGGCTCAAAAGATATATAACTTTTCTTATTCTGAGTTTCAATGTGTTCATCTGCTAAAAATTTTTCGGCATTGTCCGCATAGTAATCGCAGAGTAATGCACATTTTTCTACTGATCCCATTGAAGAACGAATTATCATTCCCATTTCTTTTGTAATTATCTCAGCATACTTCTTTTTATTTACTCTGAGAACTGCTGCAAGATTCTTTAATAATCTTACTTTGACCTTTATATCGGTATCTCTCCAGGACTTGTATACATTTCGAGCAAATTCTATCTTATCTGTAGTTTCTGCCCATGTTAAGAGATCGAATTCAGCCATTATTTCTTCTGTATATGGGTTTATCGATTGGATTTTCATTATTTATTCCTAAAATATTATATTACTTTAATTTCCCCGCTATAAAACCAGTTGTCCAGGCTGCTTGAAAGTTAAAACCACCTGTAATTGCATCTATATTTAAAACTTCTCCTGCAAAATAAATGTTTTTACATGTTTTGCTTTGCATTGTTTTAAGGTCAATACTTTGTAAACTAACGCCACCGCAGGTTACGAATTCTTCTTTGTATGTAGATTTGTCGTCCACAGTATATTCATCGTTCGTTAGAATATGTACAAGTTTATTTAAAGCTTTCTTACCCAATTCATCCCATTTTTTCTGTGGAGAGAGATCATACTTTTCTAATAAGAACAACCATAGTCTTTCAGGCAAGCCAAAAGGTCTGTAGTTACTTAGTATTTTATTTGGATAATAGACTATAATATCTTTCAGTTCATTAGTAACGTTATCATTGTTTTGTTCATTCACCCAATTTACCTGGATTTTAAAATTATAATTCATTTCACTTAAGATCCTTGCCCCATATGAAGACAATTTTAAAATAGCAGGTCCACTGAATCCCCAATGAGTAATCAACAATGGTCCAGAAGCCTTTATTTTTGTACTTTGAACACTGATCAAGGCATTCTCAATGACTATACCTCTAAGCTTTGCAATTGGCTCATTTGGCATGTAAAATGAGAACAGTGATGGAACTGGTTCTTCAATGTCGTGACCTAAAGCTTCTAACCAATCCAATCCACTTCTTTTGGGTGACCCACCGGTAGTTACAATTACTTTATCAAATATTCTGGGAGATATCTCTTCACTTGTAAAGTTTAATTCTAATTTGTCTTCAATTTTAGTAATCGATTTCACGCCTGAATCAACTTCAATATTGATATGTAATCTTGAAACTTCATCCATGAAACAATCAATTATACTTTGAGAGTTCTGAGAAGCTGGGAAAACACAATTATCTGTCTGAGTAACCAAAGGTACACCTCTTGATTCGAACCATTCCTTTGTATGCTTTGTATTAAAAATGTAAAATGCTTTCTTTAAACTTTTCCCACCTCTGGGATAGGCATCACACAGATCATTTATATTAGAACAACCATTCGTAACATTACACCTTCCACCACCAGATATTTTCACCTTTGAAAGAAGTGCATTTGATTTTTCAAATATAACTACTTCTGCTTTAGGATAATTTTCCTTTGCAGCTATAGCCGAAAAAAAGCCTGCAGCTCCCCCACCTATTATTCCAATTTTCATTCTTTCTCTTCTTTTACTTTATAAATTCAATAAATTGTATCTTTAATCCGTTAGGATCATGAACATAAAGGAACTTTATCGAAGGATTAGGTTGTATTGGTCCTGCCAGTATCGGAATATTATTTTCTTTTAAGGTCTCCTTGATATTATCCAATGACTCGGCATCAAATCCAACTGATATACTGTCACCCATGTTTATATTCGACTTGTTTTGATCGCATATAAGTTCAACTTGTGTAACTCCTTTTCCTAGAAACGCAAGTTCCATTTCAGGTGTTGCTTTTGCTCTTCTGTCGAGAGATAATCCCACAATTCCCTGATAAAATTTAAGTGATTCTTCCATATTCTTCACATATATTGTTGTCCAACAAAATTTCATTTTATTCTCCGGTATTCTATATTATACAATATTTAACGAATATTTAGCGATAAGTCAATTTCTGTATAAATAAATTTGCCATTCCTTGAACGAATCATTAGCTTATTCAGTATAAAATATCAAATTAAACAATCATAGGATCAACATGAAAATACTTATCACAGGTGGTGCAGGATATATCGCTTCCCATACAAATATTGAATTACTTAAAGAAGGGCATGAACTTGTTCTAGTGGATAACTTCTGCAATTCAGTCTATGAAAGTGTAAAACGAGTGGAAGCGATCTCAGGCAATAAATTAAAATTCTATGAAGTTGACCTATTAAATATCAATGACCTTGAGAGTGTTTTTGAGAAAGAACAAAATATTGATGCAGTTATCCATTTTGCAGCTTTGAAAGCTGTCGGTGAGTCAGTGGAAAAACCGCTGAATTACTATGAAAATAATATCTCAGGTTCTCTTAATCTATATAAATGTATGAAAAAATATAACGTAGTAAATTTCGTATTCAGTTCATCAGCTACAGTTTACGGTGATCCTGAAGAATCTCCAGTGAAAGAAGATGCACGAATTGGTGCAACTAATCCTTA
Organism: Candidatus Delongbacteria bacterium; assembly: GCA_027858225.1. Lineage (GTDB taxonomy): Bacteria > UBA4055 > UBA4055 > UBA4055 > UBA4055 > WTAK01. The sequence continues at coordinate 9,499 of JAQIDB010000186.1, read as the reverse complement.
TGGTCACACTAAAGTAATGATGGAACAGATCCTACTTGATGCTGCTGATGCATATAATTGGAATGTTGTGATACTTCGTTATTTTAATCCTGCGGGAGCTCATGAATCAGGTAAGATTGGTGAAGATCCTGAATATCCTGCAAATTTATTACCTTTCGTTAGTCAGGTTGCAGCTGGTATCAGAAAAAAAGTAGTCGTATTCGGAGATGACTGGGATACTATTGATGGAACAGGTGTCAGAGACTATATTCATATCGTTGACCTTGCAAAAGCTCACGTTAAAGCCATTGATAAACTTTCAAATTCTAAAGGTACATTTATTTATAATATTGGAACAGGTAGAGGATATTCCGTACTAGAGATGATAAAAGCTTTCGGTAAAGCCTGTGGACATGAGGTTCCTTACGAAGTTGGTCCGAGAAGATCAGGCGATATCGCTGAAGTTCTGGCTGATCCAACCAAAGCAAATAGTGAACTTGGCTGGAAAGCAGAATATGGATTAGAAGATATGGTCAATTCCGCCTGGAAATGGCAGAGTATGAATCCCAAAGGATATCGTGAATAAATAAAAAAGCGTTGCAATTGCAACGCTTTTTTTTTGTATTTATAGGAATTTAATCAAAGTATTTTTTAAGATAAAATAATTTATTGTTATCATGCATAATTAATTTGTTGTCATAAATGAACAATCCAATGCTAAAATAATCTACCAGTGGAATATTTACTTTCTCCCATATCTCACCATCGAGAGATGACCATAAATTATAATTCGTGTCTTCAAAGTAAATTTTTTCATTGCTTACCAATATTTGCGGACCGTAATTAGTACACGGCATAGTAATTAAGTCTGTCATATACACCCAGGTACTTCCATCAACTGAATTAGCAATTTTATAACCTCTCACTACCCATAGCTTTTCACTAAAAGCAAATAATTTAACATCTGTAGTATAATCATCTATTTTCTTAACATAGTTCCAATTTATACCATTTTCAGTATTCCATAATTCTCCATTACCGTCACATAGCCACATCTTATCTTGGAATACTGTAACTGAAAATGTTGTGAAAGAAATTGATGCTGGAAGTGTATTCCATACAATACCATCTGTTGAATTATAGACAGTTGAGTTAGCAAACGTCCATAGAGTATCATGATAACTAATCATTTCAAAAGTATTATTTGTCCAAGGAGTTGCATCTGTAGTTTTATTCCAAGTGATATAGTCGTCTGAACACCACAAATCCTGAGTAGATCTTTGCTTTATCCAAATTTTATTATCAAATTCGCTAATATAAATTACTGAACTATTAGTGGGATTTGTTCCAATTTCTTTACGAGCAGTATCATGCAAAATAAATTCCAGGCTGTCTGCACAAGTTTCTCCATCATCATCATATGTTATTACTTTCATTGTATTTATTTGTGTTGTATCAGTTATGACCCAACTGAATGATCCGAAAGATGTATCATCAATCAATCTGTCATTCAAATATGTTTCCACTTTTGTAATCTGCCCATCAATATCTTCAGCATTAACATTAATATCTATTTCTGAACCAATATAAAGCGTATCATTGTTAAAAACCGATAATGTATCAATCGGATTGAACATATCATAAACCATAATTTCAGATTCAAGTTTATCGATTACACAAGTTGGAAGAGTATTCACCCAGAGATAGCTTACATATTTTTCAAAATCAGGTACAGTTAATGTTAGCCCTAAACTTTGGTAATATGTTTCATATATTATTTCTCACAACAGGTAAAGATAGATATTTAGCATTTTCAAGTATTTTATTTTGAGTTACAAAGTCATCCAATATACCGTCTTCTTCAATATCCTCAATGATCGTTGAGATCAACAATGACAGCTCTGATACAGTGTTGGATCCTTGAAGCACAACAGATATTGCCAATAATATCGCATCACTTACTTTATTCTGACTTATATCCATTTTTTCAAAATCATCTACATCCGCTTCATTCATATTAAAAATATCTAGAATCTCATTCTGAGCCTGCTGTTTAGCTTCACTATAAGTTTTATCTTCTTCATTTATTAGATAGATTATTCTCTTTTTTGCTAGAGTTGTCAAAATGTTAATATTACATTTTAAAGAATCTGAAACACCGGATAAAGCTCTAAGAGTAAGTTCTGTGTCAGTATTGACTCCTGTAACTTCATTAAAATAGAATCCTTTGGAAATTATCTCTATAAAATCTGTATCAACTTCACTTTCTAAAGTAAAAGAACCAAAATTATCTTCTGTAGACACACTAAATGTATTTCCATTAGGTGAAAGATTATCATTTAATTCCTGTATATCTATTGTTGAACCTGTAATAAAAGGACCCTTTTGCACAACCCCATCAAGTCCCATTTTAGTTGGTCCTTGATCATCTGGCGCAGATGTGTCATTTTCGCAGGAAAAGAATAAAACTAATGTTAAAAGCAGAATTAAATACTTCTTCATTGCAAATCTCCAATATTGATTTATTATTTTATAATTAGAAAGTACTACTATAAAAGTAAAAATGCAACTTAAAAAAACTAATTAAATAAAAATACATAAATTGCAGAGCATGAATCCGAAAGGATATCGAGAGTAAATAAAAAAGCGTTGCAGTTGCAACGCTTTTTTTAAACTTAATCAATTTTTAATTCTCTATCAAACCCATCGCAGCTTTGATCCCATCTGCAGCAGAAGAGATGATTCCACCTGCGAAACCACTGCCCTCTCCTATCATATATAGATTCGAAAATCCTGCACAAAGACCATTCTTTTCTCTGACAACCTGAATAGGTGATGAAGTCTTACTCTCTAATCCCATCATCTTCCCTTTCTCAAAACCTTTGATCTTCTTACTGAAATCCAATAAACCTGATCGTAAAGGTGCAATTATCTCTGAAGGTAACATTTCCCATAGCGGTGCTGAAACTAAACCCATAGCATAACTTGATTCAGGTATCTTCGAAGTTTCTTTTCCGGCTATAAAATCCTCTATCATAGTAAAAGGAGCTTTATATTCATTTGAAAATTTATAAAATTTATTTTCAAGAGCTTCAACCCAGTTTAAGATCTCTGTTGCTGATGCTTCTTTATTTAGCAATACATTTGGATCAACTCCAACAACAGCAGCAGAATTGGCATACTCTCCATTTCTTTTATATCTACTCATACCGTTAACAATATTTATATTTTCAAAAGCTCCTGCAGGTACAATATCTCCACCTGGACACATACAGAATGTATAAATTGATTCTCCGTTCTTACCTTTTGAAGTCAATCTGTATTCAGCAGCTTTTACTCCTGGAAGACTTTCTTTACCCCATTGAGCTACATTTATAAGTTTTTGAGGATGTTCTACTCTAGAACCAATTGCAAAATTCTTAGCTCTGAACTGAACTCCAGCATTAATTAACATACGATATGAATCATAAGCTGATTGACCGATAGCAAAAATAAAATGATCTGCTTGAAAGTCACCTTTATTCGTTTGAACTTCTGTAACCTTTCCATCCACTGTTTTAATATCTGTAACCTGAGTTTCAAAAAGAACTTTCCCACCAAGTTTCTCAAATTCTTCACGGAGATTCTTTACAATAACTTTTAAATTATCACTTCCTAAATGAGGGTGTGTCATGTATGCTATTTCTTTAGGAGCACCAGCTTTGATGTAACTTGATATAACAAATTGTCTTTCCTGCTTTATATGCTTTGATCTTGAAGTTAATTTACCGTCTGAGAAAGTACCTGCTCCACCTTCTCCGAAAGAATAATTACTTACGGGATCGAACTTCTTACTACTCTCAAATTCTATAATACCTGTTGTTCTTTTCTTTACAGAAGTCCCTCTTTCAATGATAGAAACTTGATAGCCTGCTCTCTGTAAGACCAATGCTGAGAAAAATCCTGCAGGTCCACTACCGACTACGATCACTTTTTCATTTCTTTCTTTGTAGGGAATATCCATCTCAGGTCTAAGTTTATGATCCTGACCCTTGAGTTCATCAGATATAACGGAACATCTTATCTGCCAATGAATACTGTCTTTCTTTCTTGCATCTAAACTTTTATTATCGACTTGATAAGAAAAATCTCTTAACGATAATTTCTTACTTATTCTTCTGATCAACTGACCTTCATTGTAATCTGTAGGCAGCTTTAATTCAACTTCTTTGTATCCCATTATAACTCCGATATTGCAAGGGGCTAAAGCCACCTTGTTCCAAATGTCATCCTCGGGCTTGACCCGGGGATCAATTATTTATTTTTAATTTTGATAACATCACCATCTAATTCTATCAAACGATGTTTATACAATGCTCCAATGGACTTTTTATATACTTTTTTACTTACTTTGAACATTGCAAAGATATCTTCAGGAGAACTTTTGTCAGTTATAGCTAAAGTTCCACCATTTTCTTTGATTTTATCAAGAATAACATCTGTAAGTTCATAAACTTTCTTTACGCTTGACCCTTGAAATGAAATGTCAATTTTAAATTCATCTTTAATATTTTTGACATAAGCTTTCATTCTGTCATTTGTTCTTAGGCTCTCTTTAATATCTGAACTATGTACAAGACCCCAGCAATAATCATTAATTATCACATTGTATCCAATATCAGTTTGATTACATACTAGAATTTCAACTTCATCACCAATTTTAAATCCTTTCGGTTCTGATTCTAAATATTTATTTACTTTTGAAGTTCCTATGATCTTATCATTCATTTTATCAATTAAAATATAGATCAGGTATGAATTACCTTCCTTAAAATCTTCATTTTGTTCTGTGAAAGGTACATAAAGATCTTTCTGCAGACCCATATCCATAAATGCACCTATAGAAGAAACTGAAACTGCCTTTAAGAATACATATTCATCCACAACTCCTTTAGGCTTCTGAGTAGTTGCGGTTAATCTCTGCTTATGATCGTGATAAATGAATACTTCTACTTCACTACCAACCTTAATATCGTCAGATAGATAACTATTCGGTAAAAGTATTTCACCTAATAACCCGCCATCAAGATACATTCCAACCTCGGATGATCTAATTGCTTCTAATTTATTTATTTTTCCAATTTCTGCCATTTTATGTACCCATTATTAATTTATAATCATATTTGTCAAAGATACCCTAATATATTTTAAATACAAATAAAAAAGGGACTATTTACTTTACTATTATAGATTTGACTTTAAAAGTCTGAATCAATAACTTTAAAACAATAAAACATGGATGGATTTATGAGAATAATTGAAGTTGTACCATACGATATTAACTGGAAAACAGAATTTGAGAAAGCAAATCAGAAATAAGAATAATGACCAAACAAATATCTTTTTAAATTGATAAAATTATCTATATTGTACAGGATTTATTATCAGGAAAGCAATTACCAAATGACAGGAACAAAGAATGAGTGATTTTATACAACAAAGACATAAATTATCGACTAATTTAGTTCACCCCCGTGAGTTAATTGTTGCCTGTGTACCTATGCGTAGCAACGTCAATATTTCCCAAATTGCCCGTACAGCGAGTGCTTGTGCAGTAGAAAAAATGATTATTTGTGGAACTGCATCATTAACTAAAAAAATTGCAAGGGATGCGATTTCAGAACTAACCGTCTCTACCCACAGATCGCTCGGCCCCGTACTTAAGAAACTTAAAGAAGATGGTTACGATATCGTTGGTATAGAGCAGACATCAAACTCCAAAAATATTCATCACTTCGATTTTAAACGTCGAACTGTCTTGGTTGTTGGAAACGAGCGCCTTGGAATCAGTGATGAAATTCTAGCTCAATTAGATTCTGTTATCGAAATTCCAGTTTGGGGTTTACCTCATAGTTATAATGCAGCTTCAGCGGCCAATATGGCCTTATATGAATATTGTCGCCAATTTCCTGAAGGATAGTAAATATAACTTACCCTAATTATTTCAACCCACTTATTAAAACAAACTCTATGAGATAAAGTCCATTTTTCATTAATTACTAAGCCCGGAAAATACCGGGCTTTTTTATTTTTTATAATTATTTTATTTAGAATTATCAGCAGTAATATAATAGAAATACTTATTTCCAGCTGATACATTTGTATCCTTATAATTTATTGTAGCACTTGAACCAATCTGAGTAAATCCGCTATATGGATCTGTAGATCTGTAGATGTTATAGATCGTTGCACCACTTACAGAATTCCAAGAAAGGTTCGCTTCACTGGCTGTAATTGTTGTTGTGATCAAGTTCTGAGGTGCTCCCAAAGAAGTAACTGTTCCAGTTATTGATATATCATCTACATCCCAGAACCAGTCATTAGTTCCTGTATAGTTCCATTTGATCTTAACATCAGGCTGTCCATTAAGTGCAGGGATTGCTTGATTGAAAGTTGCTGGATTTGATGTGTCAGATGACCATTGCTGTATAACAACCCAACTAATTCCACCGTCTATACTATAGGATAAAGTCGCAGAATCATCACTTACCCAATTGTAATAATGCATAAAAGATAAGTTTATATCCGTTGCTTTGGACATATCGATAGAAGGTGTAAGAAGATCACAGTTTTGTACTCCACTGCTTCCATAATCACCACTGTATAAATTTGCATAATTTCCATCCGCCCCAGCCATACCGTACTGATGAGTACCAATGGTCCATACCTGACCATTACTAAGATGATCCAGAATCTCCCATCCTATAGGTAATTCTGTAGAAGCATTAAAATTTTCACTGAAAGGTATTTCAAACTGTGGATATGTTCCCATTCCTGTTACAGCTATGTTTACAGTTTCATTGCTGTTGTCACTTGATGTAATTGTGATATTACCGTTATACGTAGTTTGAGCTGTCGGTTCAAAAGAAAGATCGAATGTTTTAGATGAACTTGGTGCTATTGTATAATCAACTACATTCTTCCCTTCTTCTTTTGAATTCGGATAAACCACGTAACCATCTATAGTGGTTATCTGACCTAACATAGTTTCAGTTGAATGGCTATTTGTCAACTGAAATGTTTTTATCACACTGGATCCAACTCCTACACCACCATATGATAATGAAGAGTGGTCTAGAACAAATATTCCTCCTGTTTCCCCATAAGCTACTTCAAATGTCACAGGAAGTATTTTTGTAGATTCATCAGGATCATTTGAGGCTACCATAATATTAGCTGTATAAGTACCGAGATCAAGATCTGTTGCATCACATGTTATAGTGATCTGATCACTTCCAACACCATTTACACTACCAGTAGAACTGTTCAAAGAAAGCCATTCTGGTGTTGCCATAAATTCTATTCTGAGATTATTCTTCAAATATCCAGTATTGTAGGTGACCAGAGAACCGTCTGTTGCTGTAGGATCACCTATACCTACAGTACATTCATTAAGTATACCTTCCATGACCTTGTATTGATATATTATTTTACCTGTCCTATATATGATTGCCTGGAATGTGTTAGTATTTGCACCTCCTCCGTATACATAATCTGGAACTCCGTCCCACTCAATTATGAATCTATCATTAGCTGTATCTGCATAGGAATAAATCTGACCACTATCATCAGGATTAAGGTCATCCCAGAACACAGCAAGAAGAGCTCTCATTCCATTAGTAGGTATAGCTGTGTTTTCATAAGTAATGTCATTCTCAAGGAAAGATGCAGTTCCGTTTGATCCAACAACTATGCTTGTATAGTCTACTCCGTAATAGTTGAATGTAAAACCCATGTTAAGCGATACTGATTCATCTTCATCACCAAGGTTAAGTGCATTTCCTAAACTATTGATCTCAACCCAGTCATAAACAGGTCCACCGATTTCATCAGAATCTTCCCATTTATACCCATAAGTATCAGGTCCTCCAGATGCTTTTATATCTTTACCGTTTATATAGTTTACAGATAAAGAATAATCAAGTTGTACAATAGATGAGTTCTGAATACTAAATATTTGATCATCCGTAGCAGTTGGTGGTGCCGTTGCATAAACTGAAGTCGGATTTAGATTTATATCCGCATATATCAAATCTATACTCCATGCAGTTGTATATGAACTTGATCCGGCCACATTTGTTGCTAATACTTTCCAGTAATATGTACCTTCAGGAAGATTTGATACTGGAGTATAATTACTTGGAACAACTGTTTCATTAATCTCAGGAGAACTGAAATCTGAATTATTATCAACAAGAATTGTGTAACTAGCTGTTTCTGGATTATCATCCCATTCAAAAGCTGGAGTGGGATCAGGTATAGCACTTGAGTTTAATGGAGTGACCAATGAAGGTGTTCCTGGAGGAGATGTAGGTATAAAACCTAATGCTTCACCGATATCGATCATTCCATAGCCTGAATAAACATCCCATCCAACAGAAGATTCACCAATAGCAATATCCCTTGCGGTATCAACCATTACCTGTCTTATCTGTGCTGGCGTATATAAAGGATATTTAGATTTAATCAAAGCTGCAAAACCTGCTGCATACGGGCAGGAAGATGAGGTTCCGTTAAAAAATTCAAAATAATCACCCGAAGAATAACCATCAGATCCCTGAATATCAGTTGCAGGCATGATAGTAGGTGCAAGAATATCAACGGCATTCATATCATCCTTAGGAGCAGAAATATCATACATTGAAGACCACCACCCTTCTATGTCAGAAGTAGTCTCAGATTTCCTAACACCTTCTGGTGCTGCTGCTCCGACTGCAATAACTTTCGGATGATTTGCTGGTCCAGATATTTTAGTATATGATGTTCCATAATTTCCTGTTGAAGCAAGTAAGGTAACACCTTCTGCATATGCATAATCTATAGCTGCATCATAAACAGGATCCTCACCGTAGTACGCAGTTGGCGAACCAAAACTCATACTAATTACATCAGCACCATTATCAGCGGCCCAGATAGTTCCGTTCGTAACTCCGTTAAAAACTCCTCCGGTAGTTGATACTTTTACCATCATTATTGAACAGTTTCCGGCAACACCTGAAACACCAATACCATTATTTGCAATACCAGCTGCAACACCTGCACAGTTAGTCCCGTGAGGAGCAATACTTTGAACTTCTGCTCCGGTATCATAAATTGGATCATCATCATTCATACCGAAATCGTAACCACCAATATAATGACCTGCAAGGTCGGGGTGATTGTAATCAATACCCGTATCCATTATACAAACCACTACGTCAGGACTACCATATCCTTGAGTACCATTCCATCCAGATTGTATATCTGTATCAAATCCGGCAAGACCAATACCAGGTCCTGAATGAGAAGATGTATCAGGATTATATTGAGGAAGCTGAACCGTATTATTATGCCCCCAGTTATCTGCATGATAAGGATCATTAGGGTAGTGTATATTAAATTGTGTCTGAGGACAAACTAATGTTATATTAGCATAATAACCAAAAAATGTTAAATAACAAAGGAGTCTGCCCTCATGACAAAGATAAAAGAAAACCTTACG
>JAQIDB010000175.1 GCA_027858225.1 Candidatus Delongbacteria bacterium | reverse complement strand
ATTCGGAACAAAAAGGATGGATTGTTGTGATCTGAAAGACAGTCCTTCTAAAAAGTCTCATTAAATTTTATAATTCAGAGGTGATAAAAAATGAATAATTCAAATTACGGATATAATAATATAAAAGACGGTACATTTATTGAAGCATTAGAAAATGTTAAAGCTGAATTACAGAAAGAGGGTTTTGGAATTTTATCAGAAATTGATGTAAAAGCTACCCTTAAGAAAAAACTCGATGTTGATTTTAACAATTATGTGATATTGGGTGCTTGTAATCCACCTAACGCATATAAAGCTTTGCAATCAGAGATCGAGGTTGGATTAATGCTTCCATGCAATGTAATAGTTTATCAAAAAAGCGGAGAAAACATAGTTTCGGTTATTTTACCAACTGTAGCAATGTCTGTAATTGATAACGAACCACTAAAAGAAATTGCTTCAAATATTGAATCCAAACTAAAAAGAGCAATTGATAGTATTTAATTCCTTAAATTAAAGGAGGAAAAAATGAAACATACATATAAAATAACAGGGATGTCTTGTTCGGGTTGTAAAGCTTCTGTAGAAAGTTCACTTGGCAATTTAAAAGAAATTACAAAAATTGATATAGATCTTAAAAATAATGAAGCAATAATTGAAATGACCTCACATATTCCAATTGATAAGTTACAGGAAACTTTGACACTATCCGGACTTCATTATACTATTGAAGAAAAGGTTGGACCTAAATACTACTGCCCTATGAAATGTGAGGGTGACACGACCTACGACGAGAAAGGTGACTGCCCGGTCTGTAATATGCATCTGATACCAGTAGATTCTAAAGAGCATAAACACGAACATCATCATCACGAACAAAAAAAACAAGCTGATGGTAATGGAATTTATTATTGCCCCATGAGATGTGAAGATGATAAAACTTATGATAAAGCAGGTAGTTGCCCTGTATGTGGTATGGATCTTATTGAACAACCCGGTCAATTAAAAAAAGAAGGATCAGAGGAAGATAAGTCTTTTAAAAAGTTATTGTTTAAAATGAAGATATCACTAATATTTACTATTCCAATATTTATTATAGCAATGTCAGACATGATACCGGGCACTCCCCTATTGAAACTTACAAGTCAATATAATTGGAATCTAATACAATTTGCTTTATCACTCCCTGTAGTTTTCTATGCTTGTAGAATGTTCTTTGAAAGAGCTTGGAGATCTATTGTCAGTTGGAACTTGAATATGTTCACTCTGATAGGTATCGGGTCAGGAGTCGCTTTTATATTCAGTATTGTAGCTTTGTTTTTCCCTGATGTTTTCCCTGATCAATTTAAAACTGAAAGTGGAACAGTGTTTGTCTATTTTGAAGCTGTAACTGTGATATTAACATTAGTTCTTTTAGGACAATTATTAGAAGCCAGAGCTCACAGTCAAACAAGCGGAGCTATAAAAGAACTATTGAAACTTACGCCGTCTGAAGCTACTCTGGTCAAAAACGGCAAAGATGAAATAATCTCTATTGATAAAATTGTTAAAGGTGATCATCTTAGAGTAAAACCCGGAGAAAAGATACCTGTGGATGGAAAGATCACTGAAGGTCAAAGTAATATTGATGAATCAATGATAACAGGAGAACCTATCCCCGTAGAAAAATCAATTGGAGACAATGTCAGCTCAGGTACTATAAACGGTAACAGGTCTTTTATAATGCTGGCTGAAAAGGTTGGTTCTGAAACATTGCTGGCTCAGATCATCAAGATGGTCAGTGATGCAAGCCGGTCAAAAGCTCCTATACAGAAACTAGCAGATACCATCTCTAAATACTTTGTACCGATTGTCGTTAGTCTTTCTGTCATAACATTCTTCATCTGGGCTATATTCGGACCTGATCCTGCTATGGTTTACGCATTCGTAAATGCCATTGCAGTATTGATAATCGCTTGTCCGTGTGCACTTGGTTTGGCGACTCCTATGTCAGTCATGGTCGGTGTCGGAAAAGGTGCTCAATCAGGCGTTTTGATCAAAAATGCAGAAGCGTTGGAAAGAATGAATAAAGTTAATGTCCTTATCACTGATAAAACAGGTACGATCACGGAAGGCAAACCTTCTGTTGAAAAATTATTTACAGACGATCCTGAAGGTCATGATACTGTATTAAAATACATTGCTTCATTAAATCAATCCAGTGAACATCCTTTAGCTGAATCAGTCCTAAAATATGCAAAAAATAAAAATATCTCACTTGAAGAAGTAAAGGATTTTGAAGCAGTTGCAGGAAGAGGTGTAACTGGTATCGTAGACGGAAAAAACATTGCATTAGGTAACGAAAAAATGATGACTGAAAACAGCATTTCTATTCTTACAGAAATTAAAGACACGATACTTTCAGAGCAGAAGCTTGGTAAGACTGTATCATACATTGCAGTTAATAAAATCATTGTAGGGTTTATTGTGATAACAGATGCAGTGAAAGAGACAAGTAAAAAAGCTGTTCGTGAGTTAATGGATAGAGGTGTTAAGGTTATAATGCTCACCGGAGATAACAAGAATACTGCAAAAGCTGTCTCTGAAGAATTGAAATTATCGGGATATATAGCAGAATGTATGCCTGAAGATAAACTTAATGAGATAAAACGATTACAGTCCGAAGGAAATATCGTAGCAATGGCCGGAGATGGAATAAATGATGCTCCTGCTTTAGCACAAGCTGATATCGGGATCGCTATGGGAACCGGAACTGATGTGGCAATTGAAAGTGCTCAAATAACTTTAGTAAAAGGGGATCTTCAAGGTATCGTGAAAGCTAAGAACCTTAGCCATGAAATAATGAAGAATATTAAGCAAAATTTATTCTTCGCATTCTTCTACAATGTCTTAGGTGTACCTATAGCAGCCGGAGTATTATTCCCAGTATTTGGACTATTATTATCACCTATGATCGCAGCGTTAGCTATGAGTTTTAGTTCGGTATCTGTGATTTCCAATTCATTGAGATTAAGGAAAGTAAAAATATAGGATAATATTTAATTTCCAATATTTTATTCAGAAGATTCGTTAATTACTTTAAATTAACGAGTGGGTTTGTCAGGTGATGCTATTCAAACTTATTTTAGTTTCTTTAAGTTTTTATTATTAACCAGTGATGTCATCTGGGATATTGCAATATCATTTAACTGAACAAGCCTATCTGATTGCTTAACATCTTGTCTTATCAAAACAGAATTGATGCTCTCTAAATTTGATAAGCAAACTAATTGAGAAATATTAGCATAATCTCTGATATTACCTTTTTTATCAGTATTAGAAATTCTCCATTGCTTTGCTGTAATTCCAAAGAGTGCCATATTCAAAATATCAGCCTCAGAAGCATATACAAAACCTATCTGCTTCCTTGTTAATTTATCAGGTATGAGATTTTCTTTAACCGCATCTGTGTGGATTTGATAATTGATCTTTGCAAGTGTTCGTTGCAAATTCCATTCTAGCTTTAGACGATCGTTTTCTTCTTCTTTTAGCCTTTGAAACTCTTTTATCAAATAAATTTTAAATTCAGGACTTAACCATGAACCAAATTCAAAGGCTATATCTTTATGTGCAAAAGTACCACCACCATACCTACCAGCTTTTGATATGATACCGATTGCATTAGTAGCATTGATCCACTTCCTTGGTGTCAGATTGAAACTATGTAGACCAGCTTGTGTTTTAAAGGTCACGAATTCGTTACCTTTAAAATGTGGATTGTACAATTGTTCCCATATCCCAAGATATTCTACTGTATTTCGGTTTCGCATCCAACTGTAGATCATTGTATCATCTCCAAAACTCTTCACCATATCGGTTAGCGAAATGTAATCTTGATTATTCATTTCATGGATTTTGATGATTGAACCTTTCACTATAATTGTTTTCTTTACTTCTTCCACATATTCCTCCCGCGTAATTTTTTATTTATACGCAAAATACGAAAGGCAAAGTATCAAATAGTGACCTTTTGCTATAAACGTTAGAAGTTAGAAGTCAGAAGTTAGAAGTAAAAATAATGTCATTCTTGAGTGTGGCTCGAGAATCCAGGGGAGTTAAATAAAATAACCAGTTCTATTTCGTTAAAGCTAACACGATCACAATCGATAATACAATCCACATGAATACAATGAATAATGAATAAAACCAATATTTTCTTAATTTTATAGGATGGGTTTCTGCTTTTTTTCTAGATTCATCTAAAATATCTATTGGGATCAATTTTATTGAAAGTGCGATCAATGCGGGGATTATTATTATATCATCTAAATAACCTAAGATCGGGATGAAATCAGGAATTAAATCGATTGGACTCAGGGCATAAGCTAAAGCTATGAAAATTATAATTTTTGGTAATATGGCCGTTTTAGGATTTTGATATGCGTAATAAATTACAGTAACTTCCTTTTTAAGGCTTTTGGCTTTTGCTTTTAATTTTTCTGTAATTTTCATGATGTTTTGATAATAAATGATTTCAGACTGATAGTCAAGAAGCTTTGAAGTGCTAAGTGATATTGGGAGTATCAAAAGAATGTTCTATTTTTTATCATTTTCTTTTAAGCTCGTTTGTCGTATAATTAGATAATAAATAATGACAAGATTCTGAATCGAGTTCAGAATGACGATCACGGAGAAATAAATGAAGAAGTATCTTTTAAAAATACCTGTAATAATCGCTTTTATAGTAGTATTCCTTCTTGCAAAAGAAGAAGTGAGTGAAAAATTCGATTTTGAAGCAAATAAAAATTTGATCAATCTAGTAAAAGAAAAAATACCTGCAGCGAGTTCAATTGAGCAGGTAAACTATCCTACGACATGGTCAAAGATCTTCGATCAAGATGAAAATCAGGTTGGAAACTTCATACTATCTTCCCCATTCTGTGATGAAATTAGAGGATATGCAGGAAATGTACCATTTATAATAATTGCCGATGAAGAAACTAAGATACTCGGACTTGGATTATTGAATAATAGAGAAACACCTGCATGGATAACTGGTTTACAAAATGTAAAGTTTTTTGAATCATGGAATGGAAAGAAAATTGAAGAAATAAAAGATCACAAAGTAGATACTGTTTCGGGAGCAACTTTTACAAGTCGTGCAGTGATCAAAATGATCGACAAAAGAATGTCTATTTTAACCGGTCAAACTGAGTACATATCAGGAGAAAAAAAAAGCACTAAAATAGTGTTTCTCGATCATAATATTTCAATCGTTTTATATTTAATCTTATTATTATCAATAATAGCAATTTTCGTAAAAAAATTAAACAAGTATAAATACATCATACAAATATTATCTATTATATTCTTTGGAATAATTTCAGGACAATCTATTTCAATGTATTTATTAGAGAGTTTATCTATCCAGGGACTGTCAATATTTACAACTTATGTAACACTATTTATGTTAGGTTTTGCTGTACTGATCCCACTGGTATTTAACAGGCATTTACACTGTCATTACATCTGCCCTTTCGGCAATATTCAGACATTACTCGGCAAATTGCCAATAAAAAAGATAAAACTGAGTGGGAAAGTGATCAAGACATTGAGAAAAATACGATTACTTACTTTCGTATCTATAGTAATAATTGTCAGTACCACACTAAAGATAAACCTTTCTAAGATAGAACCTTTTACAATATTTGTTTTCTCCTCAGCAACAATGACAACAATAATTGCAAGTGCAGTGATTTTCGTAACTTCACTGTTCATAAAAAAGCCATGGTGTCTCTATCTCTGCCCTACCGGACAGTTCTTTGATCTGCTGAAAGACGGAATTCCTTTTCGTAAGGGTTCAACATCTTGAACCCGAAAATAGAAAATATCCTAAAGAACCTTCCAACTACGTTTGGAGTCTATTTTTACAAAGACAAGAACGAAAAGATAATTTATATCGGAAAAGCAAAGAATCTACGATCTAGAGTAAAGTCCTATTTTCTCAATATCGGTAAGCATCAGCAGTTTAAAACTGAAATACTCGTAAAAAAGATACATTCGATAGAATATATAATAACAGATAACGAACTTGAAGCTCTATTGCTTGAATCAAACCTGATAAAAAAGCACAGACCGAAGTATAACATAGATCTCAAAGATGACAAATCCTACCCATATATCAGGATCACAAAAGAACTATTCCCTCAAATATTCATCACTAGAAAGATCATCGACGACGGTTCAAAGTATATTGGTCCGTTCATGCAGGTAAAAGGTGTTCGTAATCTATTGAAAAATCTTAAGAAGATACTCCGATTTAGAAATTGCAAGCTGAATATCACACAGGAATCTATTGATAATAAAAAACACAAAGTATGTCTTGATCACCACATAAAGATATGTAATGGTCCTTGTGAAGGTCTGGAGAATGTACAAAATTACAATGAAAGAATTAAAAATATTGCTGCTTTTTTCAACGGAAGAAAGAATAAACTCAATGAAATACTTGTTGAACAAATGAACACTGCATCACAGAAAAAGAATTATGAATCTGCAGCTGAATACAGAGATGCTACAAATCTGGTTGAAACTTTCTCTCAGAGACAAAAAGTTGAAAATGCTACTGGTAGTCCAACAGATTATTTTGCAGTCGAGATCGAGGACAATGATGTCTGCTGTGTTGTTTTTAAGCTTAGAAGTGGTAGATTGATCGCAAGGAATAATTTCTTTCTAAAAAGTGTTTACGGAAGATCGGCTTCAGAAGTGCTGGATGAATTCATTAAGCTATACTACAATATTTCACAGCATGATATTCCTTATGAAATAGTATCAGCGATAGAAATTGACGATAAAAAGACCATAGAACAATGGTTAAGCTCTCTTGATGATCATAAGGTGAAAATATTCAAACCTTCTATTGGAGACAAAGTAAAGCTGCTTTTCCTTGCTCATAAGAATGCTAAAATGCTTCTTGACGATATGAAATTGGAGAAAATGAAGAAAGATTTCACTCCGAGAAGCTTAAATTCTCTTATGAGAGACCTTGATCTCAAAAAAGTACCGAATATAATTGAATGTTTTGATATCTCTCATTTCGCAGGAAAAGAGACTGTTGCTTCTATGGTAACTTTCAAAAATGCAAAGCCATATAAAACAGGTTATCGCAGGTTTAAAATTAACACTGTCGAAGGAATCGATGATTTTGCATCTATGCGTGAAGTTGTTCAACGTAGATATAAAAGACTCTCTGAGGAGGAAGATCCTATCTTGCCTGACCTTTTAATGGTCGATGGTGGCAAAGGTCAGCTTTCATCTGCTGTGAAAATACTCAAGGATGTAGGTTTATCTGATATACCTGTCATAGGTCTTGCGAAGAGGCTTGAGGAAGTATTCGTACCCGGAAAAAGTGAAGCTGTATTTATTCCAAGAACTTCGTCTGCATTAATTTTACTTCAAAGGGTAAGAGATGAAGCTCACAGGTTTGCAATAACATATCATAAGAATCTCAGAGGAAAAACCATAGGTTCTCAGCTTGAGGATATAAAAGGTATCGGACCTGCTATGAGAAAATCATTAATTCAAAAGTTTTCATCATTAAAACGCATCAAAGAAACCTCAGTAGAGGATTTAATAACTGTTAAGGGTGTTACTGAAGATTTGGCTGAGAAGATCAAAGGGATATAAAAAAAGGGCTATCCTAAAGACAACCCTTTATGGCAATTATTGTCCATTATAATCGCTAAAACTAACGTTTTCTCCGGTAATATTTGTGACTGTTTTTAAATCATCGGATATAGATCCCGAAGAATTGAAACTATAAGTACTGTCTTGATTCATCGTAACATTCAAGGAAAATGAATTTAGTACAAAAGGATGATATGATCCATCGTATTCC
>JAQIDB010000141.1 GCA_027858225.1 Candidatus Delongbacteria bacterium | reverse complement strand
CCTTTGAATTTATAATTATTCAAATAAACACCATTTTTGAAGATACTAAATTCTATATATCCACCTGCGACACTCTCATCCGTCTTGGCTTTCTTAACCCATACTCTATCTAATTTATCACAATAAATATCTTCAATTGCTTTGTTAAATGCTCTTTCCAGTTTATTTAGACTAGTACCATCACTATTTCGATGAGCGGATTTGAATAATTCAATCCTATCTTTAGAAATTTCTGATTTTTTATAGTTCATTTTAACGATTTTTTCAAGATTTCCATCAAGGTCATAAACATTATATTTGAAAAGATTCTCATTAACTTCAGCAACAAATATATTCTTATTTGAAAATGAAAAAGGTGTAAACATATCAGTCGGATTAATTTGTGGATTATTTGTGTCAATTTCTATTTTTCTATTTTCAATTGAAAATATATCATTATATTTTGAATCATACATCTGTACTTCCACAATCAAATAGACAATTCCATCTATCATATTAGAAGCTATTTTGAGTCCAAGATTTCTATCTTTGCTTACTTGTTCCAAAAATATTGGTTTTGCGTCCGTATGAAAATACTTAAATCCTAAAAAATCCCCATTCTTGTCAAACTTAACACGTCTATACGAAGCTTGATCAAAAACTACAATTGTGTCGTTGCAAATATTCATATCTCCAAGCATTTGATATTCTCCGGGACCATTTCCAAGACCACCAAAGCTATTTACAAATTTACCGTTCAAATCAAATTTCTTAATAGTAGAGGAATGATCATCAGCTATGTAAATATTACTTTCAGAATCAACTACCATATCTAAAACCTTAGAAAATATTCTTTCTGTAGCATCCTCATCACTTTCAGTACCTGATATTTTCATTGTAAGATTTAAATTTGGATCAAATTCTAGATCTGCAGGTGTACCATTGTTACTGAAATTCTTTACACCTTCATTCACTTCGATTTTGTAAGTGCTATCCTTAGAGCAACTTGTTAAAACGATAAGCATCACTAATACAACAAATAAACATTTCTTCATATTTCTCTCCATTGTTTTTCTCTTTGACGAAAAAATGGAGAAAAGGTTGTCCTAATGAGGATTATTTCTTCTTAAACGGGATCAGATCCAACCCCAAATACCTTAAACACATAAATAAAAAATAAGTCACACCAGCTTCATCAAGATTACCTACGATTGGTAAATTATCTGGAAGTAATTCAAATACACCGAATGTTGGATTAATAATATAGACTAAACTAAAAAGAATACCAAAAATGGCTAAAAACACACCAAAAAATGATCTAGGTTTTGCTGCACTTTTAACAATAATCTTTTTCTGAACCATAATAACTCCTAAACAAATATTCCGTTGTCTTTCTCTTTCTTCAACCTGTCAAATAATTCTTTAATAACCTTCTCCGCATTAGCTTTCGCTTTCTCCAGCAGTAGTTCATGCTTCCCAGCATCGATCACCTTATTTCTAAGCTCACTCCTAATCTGATCTTCCATTGCTTTGCCCGAGTAAGCATCGAATCTTGCCCACCCGATATCTTTTTTGATCATGATCTTCTTAGGATCGCTTTGAACTTCTACAATATCTTCGTCTAAAATAACATCAGGTAGATCAATGACAATCTCTTGCCTTTCATGGTCCCAGACTATGCTTTTCTCAGAAAGTGAATCAGCAGGTATATAATATTGAACTTTATTTCCCATAACTTTCATTTCAACAGTTGTAGTACCAAGGTGATACCAGTCCACAAAATCTTTGAAGAAGATCTCTCCATTTCCACATCTAACTCTGCAGTCATAACAACGATCTTTGATTCCTGTTGAAGTTCACCGATAGTATTCATTGTAATTTCAGTATGATAAACAATTGGTCTGAATACTTTATTGAAAGAATTATAAAAACCTTTACTGGTCTGATAAAAAATAAATCCTGCTGTTAAAATAGCTACAATAACAACAACAGCTATCGCCCAGTATTTTTGGGGATTTTTCTGTGGTCGTTCATCAATGATCTCTAATATTTCTTCAGTGTTTTCAATTTCTTCAGTGTTCATGGTGTGCTCTCCTGAATAGATCTCATTTTTTATAATATACGGTTTAAATGATCTCTTTTCTACAATTTTTATAATTTTCAGGATTGGTTCTTATATAAAATTTTATCCTATCTAATTCTTTTTGATCTCGAATAACGCGTTCAAAATAATTTCTTTGCCAGATCTTTGCCTTTGGGGTTTTACGGATCTGATTAACATTTATAGTAACAGCAGATTTATATCCACGAATAATTGAACCAATCGTTTGTTTTGGCGAACGTATGAACGTATTTTTTTGCACGTTATCCATAAACGGTAGGGGCGTATTGCCATACGCCCTAATATCGTTTACATGATCCATATTTTTATAATCGGTATTTTCATTGTCCAAATTTTCATTATTAATATTTTTATCATCCATGTTTTCATTATTAATATTCACATGCCCCATATTTTCATTATTTAAATCGTTTTTTAGGGCGTAAGGCATTACGCCCCTACGATTTATAATAATTATTCCATGGATATGGTCCGGCATAATAATAAATTCATCCAATTCAACATTTTGCCTTATAACGGATGTGTTTTTCCATTCTTTTTGTACAATTAAACCAAATTTATTCAAAACCATTTTATTGTTAACGATCCTACCGAATAATCTTGATTTATCTAACGTGCATATCGTTATGTAATAACATCCTATTTCAGAGTAATCGAATTCTTTTAATCGGATTGATCTTCTGTTATACATACGTTTTATTTTCCTGATTTATTCAATCCTACTTGATTTTTAATTATGGCAAATTCGCCACAATTAAAATCGGGATTATTTATTTTTTCCCAAATGCCTAGAAATTCCACTGTATTTCTGTTTCTCAAACAGTGTGTAATAAAGAAATCACCATCTTAAATCTCCTCAATCTTATTAAGAATATCTAATGCTGATTTATCCATCTTACTAAATGCAAACCACTTCTTACCCAGATCTTTCAAAGAAGCTCCTATATGATATACATCCTTATCATCAATAATAACAAATCTATCATGAGATTGCTTAAATATTATAACTTCAATCGGGAAGTGTTGATTGGCAAACTTTTCTAAATCAAGTTTTAGTTTTGTTGAAATAGACTTTGTAATAATCTTTACTTTTGTATTCTTTGGAAGCTGGGATAAGTAAGCAATTATTGTCACATCAATGTAATTATCTATAAT
>JAQIDB010000049.1 GCA_027858225.1 Candidatus Delongbacteria bacterium | reverse complement strand
GAAATGTTCCTTGAAGCTGATAAGGCAAAAGAATTAATGGATAATAAAAAGGATAATTTAAAAAACGGTGATGCTGATGACGATGAAGATAAGATCGTTAACGTAAGAAGTGATGATTTTCTCAGAGAGATCACGATGAGCACAAAGGGATTCTATGGGTATGATCTGTTCTATACCAGTAAAGGTTTCAAAATGGAATCATCAATGACATCATATTCTGATTATCAGGTTGGTCCTGGAGATGAGATCGTTTTATCAATGTGGGGAGATGTTGAGCTTAGAAAAACCCTGAAAGTTTCTAAAGACGGTACAATTTATTTAGACAATGTAGGTTTAGTAACTGTTAACGGTTATAAACTTGACGCTCTTGAATTAAAACTAAAAAAACTTTTAGCTAAAGCATATATAACACTGGAACCTTCGAGTGGTGAGGCTTCAACCTATCTTGACGTATCTCTGGGCAAACTTAAACCAATTACTGTTTTTCTAGTTGGTGAAGTATTCAAACAGGGAGCGATAAAATTAGATTCATATTCTACAGTATTCACTGCTCTTTACAACGCTGGCGGACCAACAGCAAGAGGAACTTTAAGGAACATTCAAGTTGTCAGAAATGGTAAAGTTGTAGCTACCATAGATATTTATGACTACCTGCTTACCGGGAGAAAGATCGATGATATTATTTTGAAAAATAATGATAATATTCTTGTATCTCCAAGGTATAACAGCATAAAACTTAAGGGCGAAGTAAACGATGAAAAGATATATGAGATTAAAGGAAACGAGGATCTAACTGACCTTATAACATATTCCGGTGGCCTAAAAATAACATCTTCACTGGAAAGAATTCAGATCGAAAGAATAATACCTTTCAAGGATAGATCGTATGAATTGATGTACTCAAAAGAAATAAAAGAATTTAAATTTGGAAATATTGTAAATGGTAAGGTGATAATAAACCCTGTAAAACTTGAAGACGGGGATATTATTTCTGTTTTTCCGATCTCGGATATTGTCATTAACTATATAAATATCTCAGGTGCAGTTATATTACCAGGTCAATACTCGCTTGATAATGATATGACAGTTACCGATCTAATAAGTAAAACCGGGGGACTTCTTCCGGAAGCATATTTGCCTAAGGCTGATATAATCAGAACCCATCCTGATCTGAGTACAGAACTTATAGATATTGATCTTACCAAAAAAGAATATTTGAATTTAAAACTGGAAAGTTCCGATAAAGTAAGAATTTATTCCAACTGGGAGATCTTTACAAGACAAAATGTTCAGATAAGTGGCCATATTAAACGACCGGGTACATATGACCTTAGTGACAGTACAAGAGTATCAGACCTTATCTTTCAAAGCGGTAGTCTTCGTGACCCTGATTATGTTAAGGAAACTTATCTTGAAAGGGCTGATCTTATCCGCTATGATGAAGATGGGATAAAGACAAGAATTATACCAATAGATCTAAGAAAACTTCTTGCCGGTGACGAATCTGAAAATATTTTATTGAAACATAAAGATCATTTAAAGATATACCAGATCAATGTAATTAGACAACCTGAGGATGTAACCATTTTCGGACTTATTAGAGACCCGGGAAAATATACTCTTCAGACTAATATGGGTGTGGAAGATCTGATCCTGCAGGCAAATGGTTTCAAGGAAGGGGCTTTATACTATGAGGCTGAAGTGTTCAGAGTAGATCCATATAACATTACTGCCGAGAAATTATCATCGGTACATAAAGTAGCAATTGATCAGACATTTTTCACGAAAGGTAGATCTCCCAAGAATAAGTTTTTACTTCAGAATAAAGACAAGGTTGTAATAAGGCAATATCCTGATTTTCAGTATCACAGATCGGTTACCTTAAACGGTGAAGTAAAATTCCCGGGGAATTATTCTTTGTCTAAAGAAAAAGAAACCTTAGCTGAATTGATAGAGAGAGCAGGAGGCTTGAAAAATGAAGCTTTTACTGACGGAATATCATTTACTAGAGATAGTATGAATGTTTTATCAAATTTTGGTAATGTTAAAAAAGGCAGTAAGGGTGGAGACTTTGTATTGCAACATGGTGATGTGATCATTATTCCTAAACATCCAGGTGTTGTATTAGTTGAAGGATTTGTTTTCAGCCCAGGACTTGTTAAATATACAAAAGGTTGGGATCTTCAGGATTATGTGGATGCTGCAGGTGGTGTAATGATGGAAGATGACTACGAAGAGGGTGAAACCGTAGTTTATTATCCAGGTGGAGCAGCAGAAGTTGATGGCTGGTTCTTTTCTCCTTCAGTGAAAGAAGGATCAAGAGTTGTTGTGAAAAAATCAAAGATACCTGAAGAGAAAGAGGGTACAACAATAAAAGAATGGGTAGCAATCATAGCCAGCATCGTATCAATATCGTATTATTTAACAAATTAAAAAAACGATTATTACAAGGGGTTGAAACCCCTTGTCCCAAAAATCTCGGACCGTAGGGGAAGGCTCCCATGTCTTCCCGCTTCGAATTAAATAAAAAAGGAATTAAAAAATTGAAAATTATAAACGTAGTAGGCGCAAGACCGAATTTCATGAAGATCGCTCCGATCCATAATTTAATGTTAAGAACAGAAGGAATTGAACCGTATCTTGTTCATACCGGACAGCATTACGATGAAAAAATGTCGAAAGTATTCTTTGAAGATCTTGGAATGCCTGAACCTAATATTTATCTTAAGGTTGGAAGCGGGTCACATGCAGTTCAGACAGCAAAGATAATGGTCGAGTTTGAAAAAGTAGTTCTTGAGCAGAAGCCTGATATGGTCTTAGTAGTTGGTGATGTGAATTCTACAGTTGCATGTACTTTAGTCGCAGTAAAACTTGGAATTAAGACAGTTCATGTTGAATCAGGACTGAGAAGTTTTGACCATAGAATGCCGGAAGAGATCAACCGTCTTATGACAGACGTAGTAGCTGATTATTTGTTCGTCTCAGAAGAAAGTGGTCTTGAAAACCTGAAGAAGGAAGGTGTATCTGATGATAAGGTTTTCCATGTAGGTAATGTAATGATTGATTCTCTTATAAATAACATTGAGGCAGCTGATCATTCAAATATTATGGATAGTCTAGGAGTAGAAAAAGAAGATTATGTTTTAGTTACATTGCACAGACCTTCAAATGTTGATGATATAATAAATACAAAGATACTGATAGATACTCTGATAGAAGTTTCAAAAAAATTAAAAATAGTATTCCCTGTACATCCAAGAACTCTGAAGAATTTTGAAAAATTTGGTTTCATGGAAGGATTTGCAGATAACGACAGAATAATACTGACCGAACCTTTAGGATATCTGGACTTTATGAAACTGATGAAAGAAAGTAAATTATTACTTACAGATTCCGGTGGAATTCAGGAAGAGACAACTTATTTGGGAAAACCATGTTTGACTCTCAGAGAGAACACTGAAAGACCTTCTACGATAACTCAGGGTACAAACATACTAATCCCAAAATTGGATAAAGAAGTAATCTTGAACCACGTTGATGATATTATTGAAGGTAGAGTAAAAAAAGGAACAGTTCCAAAGTACTGGGACGGGGGAACAGCGGAACGAATTGTGGAGATTTTAACACGATAATTGCAAGGGGTTGAAACCCCTTGTCCCACAAATCCGTAGGGACGAACCCATGTGTTCGTCCGGAAGGGATTGACCACCCCGTCAGCTTGTGGCTGACACCCCTCCAGAGAGGGGAATGACAGATAAAAGGGAATTAAGAAATGATAGAAAAAACCATTACAGTTACAAATCACAAAGAACAGAGAGATAACGATAGGAAATTCTGGAAAAGTCTTTCTCCTGAAGAGAGATTGGACATTGTTGAGAAATTAAGAATAGAAGCAGGGAAATTTATATATGATTATCCAGCAAGGATGAAAAAAGTTATAACTGTTACAAATAGAAAGAATAAATTGTCTACAGACAGAATTCAAGATAAAGCTGATGTTGAAGAATTAAAATAGAGAAAAGTGCAAATTCGTAGGGGAAGGCTCCAACGCCTTCCCACATCGATTAATTAACAAGATTGCCACGGATTGTATGCAATCCTCGCAATGACAAGAAGGAATAAAATTATATGAAGAATATATTAATCACAGGTGGATCAGGTTTTATTGGTTCAAATTTTATAGAATACATTTTAAAGATTACAAATGATGTTAAGATCATAAATTTTGATAATCTTACTTATGCTGGTAATCCTGAAAATTTAAAAAATATAGAAAATGATGCACGATATAAGTTTATCAAAGGTGATATTTGTGATGAGGAATTAGTTTCAAAAATATTCTCTGAGAATAACATTGATTCTGTTATAAATTTTGCTGCAGAAACTCATGTTGACCGTTCAATTCATGATCCGAATATTTTTATTAAGACAAATGTTCTCGGTACAGGAGTTCTGTTAAGTAACGCAAAGAGAACCTGGGGAGATAATTTTTCAGACAAACGATTCCTGCAAGTTTCTACTGATGAGGTTTATGGAACTCTTCCAGAGGATGATAAGTCTATCAAGTTCACTGAAAATACACCTTTACAACCGCATTCACCTTACTCAGCCTCAAAGACTGGAGCTGACTGTGTTGTTCAATCATATTTTGATACATATAAATTTCCGACACTGATCACAAGATGCTCAAATAATTACGGACCATATCAATTCCCTGAAAAACTTATACCGCTTATTATAAACAATGCACTTAATGATAAAGATCTTCCTATTTACGGAGATGGAAAACAGATAAGAGACTGGCTTTTCGTTGAAGATCACTGTGATGCTATCTGGACTGTATTGAATAAAGGTAAGATCGGAGAAGTTTATAATGTTGGCGGTGATAACGAGATAATGAATATTGATATTGTAAAGCATATTTTAGATCACCTCAAAAAGCCTCATTCATTGATCACTTACGTGAAAGACAGACTTGGGCATGATAGAAGGTATGCTATCGATGCAGCAAAGATAAAAAATGAATTAGAATGGACACCAAAGTACAAATTCGAAGATAAGATAAAAGATACTATAGATTGGTACTTGAGCAATTCTGAGTGGATCAATAATGTAATATCTGGAGAATATCAAAACTGGATAGATAAGAATTATAAGTAAGGTTTTAGATTTAATATGTCAGAAGAAATTATTAGTGAACATTTAGATTGGGATTCTCAATTT
This sequence comes from Candidatus Delongbacteria bacterium, assembly GCA_027858225.1. Classification (GTDB taxonomy): domain Bacteria; phylum UBA4055; class UBA4055; order UBA4055; family UBA4055; genus WTAK01. Next base: position 6,869 of record JAQIDB010000049.1, on the reverse strand, counting down.
TTCGGAATAGAGATCAGTAAAATTTATGTTAATAATTATGATATTGATGTGATCAAAAATTCTGTTAGATCTTCAATAGATTCAGGAGCAAAACTGATCTACCTGATTATTCCTGCAGAGATAGATAAAAAAATGATATACAGTTCTCATCTGATCGACGATAAAGTAGTTTATACTAAAGAGATCGGTAATACAGGACAATTTGATAATAAGATATCACAGTATAATGCTACAAATGTAAACGAAGAGCTCTATGAATTGGCTTTTGAAAGCGGAAAATATTCAAGATTTAAACTGGATAAGAACTTACCGTCTGGAAGCTTTGAAAAACTATATAGTTTATGGATCGAAAGGTCGGTCAAAGGTGAGATAGCAGATGAAGTATTTGTTTACAGAGAAGAAGATATAATCCAAGGTATGGTGACTTTAAAATTGTTACAAGATCATGGTGAAATAGGTCTGATATCATCGAAAAGTGCAAATCAGGGGAAAGGGATCGGGACAAAGTTGATCTCTCATTGTGAAAAGTATCTGTCAACTAAAGGAATCAATAGAGTTGAAGTCACAACTCAGGCAGCAAATACTGCAGCATGTAATTTCTATGAAAAGAACGGTTATAAGATAATTAAATCACTGAATTATTATCATATCTGGAATAAATGACATGAAAATACCATTCAATAAACCAATTATTTACGGTACTGAGAAGAATTATCTTGAAGAAGTTTTTAAGAATGATCAGTTTTCCGGGAATGGTTCTTTTACAAAAAAATGTAATAAAATTATTGAAGATAAGATAGGTACAAAGAAAGCTATACTTACATCATCGTGTACTGATGCTCTTGAAATGACTTCTCTTTTGGCAAAAATAGAACCCGGTGATGAAGTTATAATGCCATCTTTCACATTTGTTTCTACTGCAAGTGCATTTGAACTCAGACACGCCAATATTGTATGGTGTGATATCAGGCCGGACACTAAGAATATTGATGAAACAAAGATAGAAGGGTTGATAACTGATAAAACAAAAGCAGTTGTTGTGGTTCACTATGCAGGTGTTGCATGTGAAATGGATCAGATCCTGGAAATATGTAAAAAACATAATTTGCTTTTAATAGAAGATGCCGCTCAGGCTATAGACTGTAAATATAAAGATAAATATTTAGGTACAATTGGTGATCTTGCGGCTTATAGTTTTCATGAGACTAAAAATATTCAGTGTGGAGAAGGTGGAGCACTACTTGTAAACAATAATGATCTTGTTGAGAGAGCAGAATTTGTTAGGGATAAAGGAACGAACAGGATTCATTTCAATCAGGGGAAAGTGGATAAGTACACCTGGGTTGAACTTGGTTCTAGCTATCTAATGTCTGAATTACAGGCTGCATTCTTATATCCTCAATTAAAGAATTCATCTGAGATCAATAATTCAAGATTGGAAAGTTGGAATCTATATTACAATGAACTTTCAAAATTCATGGATCCCGATAAACTTCCTGTAGTACCTGAGAATTGTGTTCACAATGCACATATGTTTTACATTGTACTTGATAGTTTTGAAGAAAGACAGCAACTGATCGAATATTTGGCAACAGAAGGAATACTTGCGATTTTCCACTATGTGTCTTTACATTCATCACCATATTGGAAAGGGAAATATAATGATATTGAATTACCTGTTACAGATCAAGTGAGTAAAACATTACTGCGACTTCCGATTTTCTACCGAATCACGGAAAGCGAAATATTACATGTTGTTGAAGCAATAAGAAATTTCAAAAAAAAATAGGATCAATATATGAAAAATACAAAAGGAATTATACTAGCCGGTGGTGCAGGTACTCGTATGTACCCTATGACCCAATTATATAGTAAGCAATTGATATCTGTATATGATAAACCGATGATATACTATCCATTAAGCACATTGATCCTTTCAGGCATCAGAGAAGTGTTGATAATTTCAAATGTAGAGACTATTCCATATTATAAAAAACTTTTCAAGGATGGTTCGCATCTTGGTATGAAGATCGAATATGCCGTTCAGGATGCTCCAAAAGGAATTGCGGAAGCTTTTATAATCGGGGAAGAATTTATTGGTGATGATCAGGTATGTCTTATACTTGGAGATAATATTTTCTACGGTTATCTTGATTTTTTGAGATATGCTATTAAGGAAAATGAAGGTGCAACGGTCTTTGGGTATTATGTTAAGGACCCTGAAAGGTACGGTGTAGTTGAATTTGATGAATCTGGGCAGGCTATTTCGATTGAAGAAAAACCAAAAATACCAAAATCTAAATACGCAGTTCCCGGAATTTATATTTTTGATAATACGTCTTCAGCAAGATCTAAAAAGATAGCTCCTTCAAACAGGGGAGAAGTAGAGATCACTGACCTTATTAAAACATATCTGTCAGAAGAAAATCTAAAAGTTAAAAAGATCGGACGTGGGATTGCATGGCTTGATAGTGGTACTCCTGAATCTTTATTGGATGCTAGTGCATTTATTGCTGCTATTGAGCAGAGACAAGGGCTTAAAGTCGGTTGTATCGAGGAGTCAGCTTATCAGATGAAGTTTATTGATAAAAAAGGAATGGATCAGATCATTGAAGAAATGCCGAATTCGTATTACAGGGATTATTTGAAGGGATTGTAGAAGACAGTACAACTGTAAACTGTAAACTGTAAACTATAAACTATAAACTATAAACAAAAAACTATAAACAAAAAACGGCGGGTTAATCCCGCCGTTTTTTAATTTTAATAACTATCTGCCGACCGAATAATACTCTACTTCGGCTTTCAGCATATCCTTCAGATCATAAATATTTCTTCCGTCATAGACCAAAGGTGATCTCATGAGCTTTTTATAATCAGTTGTTTTAACGGCTTTGATCTGATCCCACTCGGTGAATATGAAGCATACATTAGCACTTTCTAAAGCTTCTTTAGGATCATTTACATAGGTTATTGTTCCATTACCGTTCTTTCCTTCAGGATATAACCTTTTGAAATTATCGGCACCCACTGGATCATAAGCATAAATATCTGCTCCCTGTTCCAGTAGCAAAGGTATATTATCAAGTGTAGGTGATTCTCTCAGATCATCAGTTCCGGGTTTGAAAGTAAGACCAAGTACCGCAATTTTCAGACCGTTAAAAGTGATGAGTCTTTTTGAAGCTTTTTTAAATAAGATCGTCTTTTGGTCATTATTTACATCGATCGTGGCTTTAACAGTTCTTAAGTCATAGCCGTGCTGCTTAGCAAGATATTCCAGAGCTTTTGTATCTTTCGGAAAACATGAACCGCCGTAACCGATACCGGCATTTAAAAATTTATTACCAATACGGTCATCATAGCTCATTCCGTTTGCAACAGCCTGAATATCAGCTCCTACAAGTTCGCAAAGATTTGCTATATCATTCATATATGAGATCTTTAAAGCAAGAAAATCATTTGAGGCATATTTTATCATTTCAGCGGATCTTCTGTTTACGGAAACAACAGGTAATTTAAAAGGCTCATATATCTTCATGAGTATTTTTTCTGCCCATTTACTCTCTGTACCAATAATAATTCTAGGCGCTTGTAATGTGTCATGGACTGCAGAACCCTGAGCAAGGAACTCTGGATTTGATGCTACTTCCACTTTTACCTTATTGATCAGAAAATCATGGATAAACTGTTCAACTTTATCATTTGTTCCCACAGGAACTGTTGATTTAACTACTACAAGGCAATCCTTCTCAACACATTCTGCGATCTGTCTTGCTACAGTTGCGATATGACTCAAATTGGCAGATCCGTCAAGCTGTTCTGGAGTTCCCACACCAATGAACACTGCATCTGCATCTTTGTAAGCAGACTTAAAATCGGTAGTATAATTTAATCTTCCTTCAGAATAGTTCTTTACCATAAGATCTTGAAGATCATTTTCGTATATAGGAGATATTCCTTTTTTCATACTTTTAATTTTATCTTCATCAATATCAACACAAATAACATCATGCCCTACTTCCGCAAAACATACTCCTGCTACCAGGCCTACATATCCAGTTCCTGCTACCGCTATTTTCATTTTCAAAACCTCAAGTTTATTTTAATCGTCTAAATATAAAGTATATGTAAAGTAATATCAACATAGAAAACAAGGCAAATTATACCTTGAAAATCATGGTATGTTCGAGTATATTTAAACTTTCAATGAATTATGAATGTATAAGTGCGTGAAACAGTGGTAAGTGGTAAGTTGTAAGTGATAAGTTGACAGTTCGTAGGGTCGGGGTTTACCTCCGACCTAAAACGATTCCGTAGATACGACGATTTATCGCGGAATAATAAACTAAATTGAGAATTAAGAATGATAAGTAAAACCATTACAGTTACGAATCATAAAGAACAAAGAGAGAGCGACCGAAAATTCTGGAGAAGTATCACTCCCGAAGAGAGATTAGATATTGTCGAAAAATTAAGAATAGAATCAGGGAAATTTCTATATGAATATCCAGCAAGACTTCAAAGAGTTATTACTGTTACTAGAAAAAAATAAAATCGACTATATGGTTGTTGGCGGGTATGCTGTTGCTTTTTACGGTTATCCAAGATTTACTAAAGATATTGATATATTTTTTGAAGTTTCAAAAGAAAATGTTATAAAGTTGATCGGTACTCTTATAGAATTCGGCTTTCCAGAGTCTGATCTTAACGAAGAAATGTTCCTTGAGAAAGGAAATGTTATAACTTTTGGAGTTGAACCGGTCAGAGTGGATTTTCTAAACGATATAGATGGAGTCGATTTCAAAGAAGCAAAACTGAATAGAGTAAGAGGGAAATATGATAATACAGATATTTATTTTATAGGGAAAGATGAACTTATTAAGAATAAATTATCTACCAATAGGCTTCAAGATAAAGCAGATGTTGAGGAATTGAAATAATTGACAATGGACAATTAAAACCGTAGGGTCGGGCTTTACGTCCGACCTAAAACGATTAAAAGATTTTCACAGGAAGCAAGGAAGAAAAGGAAGTGTATGTAGGGGCTACCCTTGTGGTTGCCAGCCTGGCGATAAATAAACAAGGGAACGACCACCCCGTCAGCTTGTGGCTGACACCCCTCCAGGGGAGGGGAATTGCAGACAATGACAAAGAGAATTAAGGAAGTGAGTTGTACGATAATATCGTACAACTGAAATTCAAGGTTACAGATAATAAAATTATGAATAAAAAAGATTTAAAATATTTAATCGACCAAGGTGAATGTGAAACCGTTGAATTTAAACGCAAGTTTGGTTCAGAAGCTATTGAAACAGTAGTTGCATTTGCAAATACGAAAGGCGGTTTAGTTATTCTTGGAATTGAAGATAATGGTACAATCAATAAAGAATTTTCTATTGGCACTGAAACTATTCAAAAATGGATTAATGAAATAAAGAGTAAAACACAGCCTTCACTTATTCCTGATGCAGAAATATATGAATATAATGGGAAAGAAATTGTTGCTTTAATTGTAGATGAATTTCCGATTAAACCGGTTTCTCTAAAAGGGAGATATTATAAACGAATAAAAAATTCTAATCATCAGTTGGATTTAACAGAGATAAGCAATCTCTATTTAAAAACCATTAATAGTAGCTGGGATTTTTATCCTGATCCTAATCATACCTATGAGCATATTTCGGAAGAAAAAGTTATAAAATTTATCAAAGAAATCGAGAAAAATAAACATACCGAAGTTACACTTTCTCCTTTTGATTTTCTTTCAAAATTAGAAATAATCAGGAATAAAGATATTACTTTTGGTGCATATTTATTATTTGCTAAGGATCATTGTATTTTAAGTGATATGCAAATTGGGCGTTTTAAAAGTGAAATTACAATAATAGACAGTATCTCGCTTAGTACAGATCTTTTCACTGAGGTTGTAGATACTATTGCATTTATAAAAAAGCATTTAATGGTTGAATATATCATTACGGGCGAACCTCAACATCAAGAGCGATTTGACTATCCTCTTGAAGCTATTCGAGAAATTGTGATTAATATGATAATTCATAGAGATTATCAGGATAGTAATGGTAGTACTATAAAAATTTATGATGATAGGATAGAATTTTATAATCCGGGTAAATTATTTGGAGAAATTACGATCAGTGATTTAATATCTGACAATTATAACTCTCAAGCCAGGAATAAACTTGTAGCTAAGGCTTTTAAGGAAATTGGAATTATAGAAAAATACGGTACTGGTATTAGAAGAATACTAAATATTTGTAAAGATTATGGAGTGATCTCACCACAATTCGAAGAAGCATTTAATGGATTTAAAGTAACGCTTTTCAAAGAAAAATTAAATGTCCCTAAAGATGTCCCTAAAGATGTCGGGAAAGATGTCGGGAAAGATGTCGGGAAAGATGAGGGAAAGGATTTGGCACAAAAGGATTTGGCACAAAAGGATTTGGCACAAAAGGATTTGGCACAAAAGGATTTGGCACAAAAGGTATCACCGAAAAATGCTGAGATACTTCTTAAAATTATAAAATTGAATAATAAGATAACGATAGCTCAAATGGTTGATGAATTAAATATGAGCAAAAGAAGTATAATTAGGTTGATTGATATGTTAAAGAATGAAAATAGAATTCAGCGAGAAGGCTCGCTTAAATACGGACATTGGAAGATCATTAAAAACAATTGACAATTTATCCCGATAAATCGGGAATAATTAAAACCGTAGGGGTCGCCTAACCAGACTGTGTCATAATTAACAGAATAAATTCTTGCAAAAAGTGTAAAAGATTAATATTTTCTTAGGTATATAGTTAACCTCAAAATCATATATCACATTAGGACATAAAATGACAATA